>JAGTVG010000248.1 GCA_018224645.1 Cyclobacteriaceae bacterium | reverse complement strand
TGCAAACATTACAGATGGCAAAATCCGGAGTGAGGGATAGATCAGTCACACCAAATCCATCGGACATCCTGATCGTAAAATCTCCGGAATCCTGATAGGGAATAACCTTATGGTGCAGGAATTCAATTCTCGCCTGATCGGGGCAGTTATTCCTGATTGAAACACAGAATTCCTTAAAAATGCCCTCATCGCCGGCAAGAACTTCAATATGGACCCCATCCCGCGTGTTGGAAACCCATCCCTTCAATCCCCTTTTTTGTGCTTCACGGAATATAAATGGTCTGAATCCGACACCCTGAACCCGTCCCTGGATATGTATATGATACCTTGTCACACTTTACCCCTAAAATATCCTGTACCCATTGAAAAAAAGACTTTAAACCTCATATCGCATTCCCTGTCAAAAGACCTTCAAGACCTGTTCACCCGTTGCTCTCCCGAAACTCAGCATCTGCCAGTTTCAGCGTTCATTCCCGGCCATTGCATAAATCCGGATTATTCACACGACCTTACGGTGGAAAATTACTGAATTTTCAGGTTCCTTCATCTGGTTCCTAATCCATCCGGTCCACTCTTCCATCCCATTTCCCCGGGTAGCAGAAACTTCAAGGAAGATGATCCCTGGATTCACCCGCCTGGCATAGTCTTTTGCTTTTTCCAGGTTAAAATCAACATAGGGCAGCAGATCGATTTTGTTGATGATACAGATCTGGGAAGTATGAAACATATCTGGATATTTGATTGGCTTGTCATCTCCTTCTGTTACACTCATGATCACTACCCGCCATTTTTCTCCAAGGTCGAACATGGAAGGGCATACCAGGTTACCGACATTCTCAATGAACAGCATTGAATTCTGTTGGGGCTTCAGCTTTTCGATGGCATGTAAAATCATATGTGCATCCAGGTGACAGCCTTTCCCGGTATTGATCTGAACGACCTTTGCTCCTGTTGCGGCGATCCTGTCTGCATCATTGCTTGTCTGCTGATCACCCTCTATCACGGAAAGTGGCACTGAAGATGCCAGCATCTGAATCGTTTTCTCCAGCAGGGTGGTCTTCCCTGATCCCGGAGAACTGACCAGATTTATGGCTGTGATGTTTTTGGCCATAAAAAATCCCCTGTTGCGTTCAGCCAGTAAATTATTCTGATATAAAATATCCTGCTGCAGTTTAACCTCCCTGCTTTCGGCAGGATGATCATGGTGATGATGTGTATCATGGTGATGATCATGGGTATGTTCATGATCATGGTGATTTTCATTTTCTTTTACGCCCGGAACTGATATTTTAACCATATCATCGGGCTGTCCGCATCCGCATGTTGAGCACATATTGTATTATATTAATGTTAATGATTTCACAATCAATTCTTTCCCGCTTAGAAATTCTTTCTGGTAAGAATGGCAATCCGGACATTCATCATAGATGAAATCGATCTCGAATTCCTTCCCGCATTCCTCACAGATTGCCCTTCCCTTAATATAGTTGATTTTCCTTTCTGCATTTTCGAGTACTGTATCGACCACAGCATGGTCCCAGGCAAATTCAAGCGCCATGGGTTCAATTCCTGATAATTTTCCGATCTCCATTTCGATGGATTCCACCCGCTCGGCATTATGTTTTTTAACCTCTTTCTCCGCAATTTCAACAATGCTCAGGGCAATTGAAAATTCATGCATCTTGCTTACCTTTTCATCCAGGTTTTCAGGGTATAAAATTATCCTTAATATCCGGAATAAACCATGATAATAGTCATATTCGCTATGTTCAGATTGAGCAATGCCTGTCATAACCAGCTTGTTAAAAATTTTTAATTTATGCCCGAAACATCCCTGAATACAATTCATGGATTATTTTTGTGACCGAGAAGGATACTTTAACCATAATTCACCATATATGAATTCAATCAAAAAACTGGCAATCATCATCGTATTCATTGCCTGTGGTACGGTTCATAAGGCACAGGATTCCGGTTTCGGTTTAGGACTTTACCTCGGTGAGCCGACAGGGATTGGCATGAAAGGCTGGGTGTCACAGAATGGGGCGATCGCAGGTGCCATGGCCTGGACTTTTGCCGGTGACGGGCAGTTGCATATTCATGCCGATTATCACCGGCATTCTTTCACGTTGATCAATGTCGATAAGGGTCAACTTCCTGTCTATTACGGAATTGGTGCTAAAATTGTTTTTCAGGATAACCCGATCCTGGGGGCCAGGATCCCACTGGGCATCAATTATATTTTTGATGATGCCCCCCTTGATATATTTGCTGAAATTGTTCCAGGACTTAAGTTAATTCCTGAAACAGATTTTGATCTGGCCGGGGGATTAGGAATAAGGTACTTTTTCGGCCAGTAAAATATGTATTGCCGGCAGTATCCGTATAATTCACCCGGATCGTTAAATAAATTGTGGCAACATACCCATTCTCCCTATCCGGTCGATTCTATGTTCAACCTTTCCGAACTGGCCATTCTGTCCGCCTGATCGGCGCTTGAAATGGTATATTCGTGTTTCGTCGCGTCAAACATGACATCCTTAAACTGGAATGGCTCCATGAATTTCTGGGGGTTATGTTTTACACGGCCAATTTCTTTTCCGTCGCGATAGATCACATAATCCTTCAACGGAGCATCTCCCGCAAGTGCGGAATCCCATTGCAAGGTAACTACCCTTTTTTTATCGACCTTTTCCTGATCGATGCGTATCCTGCGGGGAGATGTAAGCTGTGATCCGGTCTGTTGAAAATAATTGGTGTTGCCATCCTTGACATACCTTGTCATATGCTCAATTTCCTTTCTTTCCGTTGAGGACAAGCCATCCTGCCTGATCTGTGCCGAAGACAGATTCTGCATTAACTGACAATCGGTTTCTTTGTTGCTTATCTGACCGATACCGATAATCGCCGTATTGATACCCGATGTTGACAACACATATTCGATCAGCGGGCGGCTGGGCAATGCACTGCTTCCCACAGTGCGGACCACATGGGCAGGAATATTTGACCAGGTGGCTTCCTTGGTGTACATTGCGCCGTCAGCAAAAACCTTCATGGCAATGATCCCCATGTTCCTGGCTTTGGCTACCGGAATAACGTTGTATTGCATATTCAGATTGAGCAGATCATTGGCATTGATGGCCACCAGCATGGCATCCAGTATGTCTTCGTTATCCCGCCGTATCATTTCCATCATCACCGGAGCCGAAAAGTGTCCGCTGAATCCAATGTGTCTGATCAGTTTTTCCTCCCCGGGATTAAGGCCTGTCCGGTTGGTGCCATCCCTGTAGTCGCGTAAGGCAGCCAGTGCGCCAATCATTTCGGATTGGGGATCGGTATTTTCCAGCCCCGTATATAATGCATCCACCTCTTCCATTGTGTTCAAATTATGAATCAGCATCATGTCCAGATAGGCACCTTCAGGAAAGTTCCCCTGTCCATCTCCAAACATCTGTGAAAGGGATCTCTTCAGATCACTGACAGTACCACCTGCCACATTGCCATTGCTCCGGTTGGCCACCCCTTCTACTTCCTGATTGTGTTTCGCCCAGCGCAGATGGGTTTTACTTGCCAAAAAAATCGATCTTCTCAATTTCTCATTATATCCGGAAGTGCCGGGTACCAGGTCGAGTGACTGAAAGGCACTTCCAAAATTCATCTGACTTGGACCATATAAATTTGAGGTATCGTAATAGTTGATTTTCTGATCAAATGCTTTCCGTATGATCCGGACAGGGTCCACATCGGCTGGAGTCCACTGTAGCGATGCCTGTCCCCCCAGTCCCATGGTGGTCACTTCAAAGTCACACCTGCCAAAAGACCGTTTCAGTAATTCAGCGGTACTGAACCTTCCAAAATTTAAATAAGGACCAATGGCGACTCCTGAAACAAGAGCCGACGACCGTTTGATAAAGGATCTGCGGGAAACCGGAAATTTTGCCTTTGTGGTTTTCATAGGAATGGACATTAAGTAGAAAGTATTTTTTAATGGAACACCCGATCCCTGAAAAAAATTCATTTTAATCCCATAATTCTTCTGCAGGAGACACCCTAGTGATGGAACCGAAGGGTATTCATCCAACTTTTAGCCTTTTTTCTTGTCTTTTCAGAAAGGAAATTGTAACTCGCAGGCATTTTAAAATTATCAGACTTATGAAGAACCGGACACCGTTTCCACCCGTTTTCTGGGTAGCCAACTCCATCGAAGTCCTTGAGCGTTTTGCCTATTATGGGATTTACATGGGCTTTGGGATATATCTTCAGCAACTGGGCTATTCTCGCGGGGATCTTGGCAACATCCAGAGTATATTTCTGGCGGTATCCTATCTTATACCTTTATTTTCCGGAACTTTTGCCGATAAATTCGGTTTTAAAAGGGTCCTGATCATTTCATATCTCGCCTATCTCCCTGCCATTCTTCTTTTAATCGTCACAAAATCATTTTCCGGTATTGCCCTCACCATGCTGACGATCGGATTTGCCGCCGGGATCTTCAAACCTTTAATTTCCGGCACGGTGCGGGCTGTTACGGATACCACCAATAAAACCCTGGGATTCGGTATTTTCTACCAGATGGTAAATGTGGGTGCATCTTTCGGGCCGCTCATCATGGGAAAATTACGGGCCTGGGATTGGGACCTTGTATTTTATGTGGCAGCAGGCACGATAGGGATCATGTTCCTCATCACCCTGTTTTTTTATAAGGAACCGGAGCGGGAAATTGAAGGGGTTTCCCTGAAACAGAAATTCAAGGATATTTGGATTGCCCTTTCCGATTATAAATTCTCCATTTTTTTAGTTCTGCTGGGATTCTTTTTCTGGCTCCCCTTCTGGGCTTTCTTTAATCTATCGGCAGTATATATTGATCAGCATCTGGATACAGCGGTATTGTACCAGAATGTAAAGGCCATTTTTGGAAGTACCATTACAAGCATCATTGCACGTGAAGAAAATGGCACCTGGATGATCAACGGGGAAGCCATTGCGCATACAGGATACATCATTCTGATTTTCCAGGTTTTTGTTTCCAGGATCTTTGAAAAAAGACCTGCACTTCCTTCCTTCAACCTGGGAATGCTTATCGCTGCCGTGGGATTCCTTATCATGGGTTTATCCTATAGGGCTGCACCGGGCTGGGTATTTTTAGGGATTTTCCTTTTTGCCGTAGGTGAAATGATCTCCTCTCCACGGATCCAGGAATATATTACATGGATTGCCCCGGCTGAAAAAGCCGGTTTATATATGGGTACCAATTTCCTGGCCACCTTTATCGGAGGAGCACTGAGCGGTATCATTTATACACGTCTCATGGGAAGGTTTGAGGCCATAAATCACCCTGATTATGTCATGTATACTTTGGCCGTTCACATGATCCTGGCCATTGTTGCTATTTACCTGTTCGTCAAGTTCCTCGGGGATTTTAAGGAGTTGGATCAATAGGTGGTACCGGGAAATATCAGCAGGAATGGGATATATGAAAAAACTCAACTATCCCGGAGAAACCACCTAAAGCTTATGGATTTCGAAAATTTATAAATTCCTTCGAAATCAATTTTCTGGTATTCCCGGGAATTCGTCCCTGACTTTTTCCATGTAGAATTGATCGGGGTCGGTGGTTATAACCAAACTGTCCCAGACTGATTTTGGAACCTCCCTGAAGATCGTCTTCTTTTTATCGACTGTTAACAACAGGAAACCTTTTCCCCCGTCACAGGAATAAAACTGTCCTGCCTGCACCCCATTCAGCCTTGAATTTTTAAATTTCTGATGAAAACGGAAGGTCGTATTTTCGATCCTGCTCAATGTTTCATCAAACCCCAATCCCTTTATCTGAAGGCTGTCACAATTCGTTTTTGCAGGACCCACCGGATAATTATGCTCCACTTCCTGACCGGATGAAGCTGAAATCCGAACGAACAGAAAAAAACTAAGGAATAGGAAGCCCCGCAGGGATATTTTAATTTTAAAAGAAAAATCCATATTTCACATTTACCAGTATTCGCTGATCCGTGGTTGATGTTGACAGATCAGCAGTAAATACAAACTTTTTCAATGGGGCTATCCAGAGACCACCACCATATCCTGCATGCCAGATATCGGATTTTCCTGAAACTGCCGTAGGATCAACCCCTTCAATATTTTCATACCAGACCCTGCCCGTATCGAAAAAACCAAACAGACCAAAACTACCCGGGAATAAGGGCATATTAAATTGAAACAGCCGTAATCTTGCTTCCAGGTTCAGGTAAAGTGACTTATCTCCGGAAAAACGCATTCTCCGGTGACCACGCAGGTTCGTCCTTCCCCCCAGGTCAGCAGATTGGTAAAACTGGTAGTTTCCATCAACCACTGTTCCGCCCACCCTGGCTGCGAAAACTGTGTTCAATGAACCACCCGTGCTCTGATAAACCGAAAGATCGGTTTCCACTGAATTAAACCGGATGCTGTCGTTCTTCACTTCAAAGGTACGTGATAACCATGTCGACCAGAATAATCCATGTCTGGGAAATGTTTTACTATCCCTCGAATCAAGGATATATCCTGCCCGGATCCCGGTGAAAAATTTGAAATCATCCAGATCTGACTCAGGGAAATCTTCCAGGTATTTTCTTTCAATGTTTGCCGCATCATTCAAACGATACGAATATAATATCGGGCCAGCCTTCAGGAATTGAGTTCTCTGGTTGAACGGACGTACGATCAGGGGTCTGATATCCATTGATGCATACTGGAAATGATAATATTCGGATTCCCTTTTTTCCTCATCGAGGTTTGTTTCGTTCCCCAGTCCATAAAAATAGTCTGTATACCTGGGATACTTGAAATCACCGGTTATATTAAAATCCCATTTCCCTATGAGGCCGATAAAATCCCCTTCATATTTGAATTTGAAGGAATTGACAAAAGGAGAATATCTGAGGGAATATAATTGCATGTTTCTGTACGGATATTTCCTGAATCCATAGGTGAAAAATTTGACTTCCCCCGTAAAAAAAATACCATCATCCGGAGAGATGTCAATATAACCAAGCGGCGTATAGAAGTCATACTGGAATTCCTCACGGTTAAAAATATTCACACCGGGTTCATTGGATAAATTCAATTTTAACTCTCGCCCGCCATTAATTTTCATGCCCCCGACATTATCATAAACAATTGTCTTTCTTGAACAGCCCCTTACCTTAGAAAGATCTTCCAATTCATCTTTTCCGGTGCCTCCGATAACCCTGATTTTAATTCCTTTATTTACATTCCCGCTCAGTGAAAACCTATCGTCATCCCCCATGCCATAAAGCCGTATTTCATCGGTAACGTCTGTCCTGAATACCCTGTCATACATTTTTCTGTCGTGTTTTTCACTCTTTTGTTTCGGATCCCATACCCTGACCCTGGTTTCTTCATCACTAAGCCTCTCCACATCGAACATTTCCTTCTCGTTGCTCCCTTTAACACTGACGGTTCTGGAAAGAAATTCATAATATTCCCTTGCATAAAAACCAAGGTCATCCCGCCGCCTTTTCAACTTCCCGATGATCTTATCCCCGGAATGCTGATAGATCTCCTCCGGCAATATATGGATCGCACTTTCAATTAACGAATCGGTAAGGTTTTCCTGGAGGTATTCTGTGGTTTTTTCCCAGTCCCCCCAATCCTGCTCTGTCAGGAACATTCTATCAAAATGCCGGGCATTATAATTCATCCCCCTGATATCGCGGATTGTATAATCGAATCCCTGGAATTTAGCAAGAGAGGGCTGACGGGTGCCATATTTTATCAGTAAACCATCGTTATAGAAAAATGCCTGATCACGGTCCCTCGGGATGGCATGATAAAATTTATTCTTCCCCTTTCCTTCAAATTCCGCCCACCGCCATTGATCGGCATGCCTGTCCCAGTCACCGATCCAAATGTCAAATAACCTTGATTTTAATACCTGTTTCTGGTCTACATACGATTCATTGTCATCCAGGATGGTTTCGATCACATCATCGGTACTGACAATATCCTCAGGCTCACCAAAACTTTCCAGATCACCGAATTTGTCCATCGGGCGCTCTTCGAACAAATACAAACCATGACCATATTCCTCCCTGTAAACTCCCAAAGCAGGATCATCAGGGAGGTAAACGAGTTTCGGATTTGTATGGTAAATGTTTGCCGCATCTGCCAAAGGAGGGATTACAAGAGCGCCATACGGATGTGAGGATGAAATAAAATCCTTGACTAGATCTGACACGATCGTTTTACGCAATTCCGACGGTATGGCAGCCTCAGGAAATTTTTCAATGGAACGAAGCACATACTCCTGGCCCCGTTCGTTTTCAAGGCGTAAGGATTTGGTTTGCATTCCACCCCCCCGGCTGACCGGCTTGAGGCCGCCTTTGGCGGTTTCGAGGTCAATATAGGGAATGTCTTTAATCACCTGGCTCCATTCCTTACGGTAATTTATTCCCATGATACCCGGCTTTTCACGTTCCGTAAAGTAGGCGGCCGAAGCAAGGGTATCAATGGTTAGCCTTTTAAAATCCATATTCCTGTTTTCTTCAACCTGCTCCTTTTTGCGTTCCAGTGTGTATAGAAGATTTTCATATATTTTTTCGGCCTGGGCGGATTTATTCACCCCAAATACCTCTAGCCAGACTTCGCCATTCCCATAGAATTTTAATTTCATAAATCCCAGCCGTTCAGAGGTGAACTGACCAGCCAACTCCTTCACATGTTTTGATTTTACCGAGGAGCCACTGATCAATTGATGAAGATTTTCACTCCTGATGTACTGCTGGGATAATTCATGGGAGGAAACATAGATAACATTTTCATGGGATTTAAGGATACTTTGCAATCCCTTTATCATGTTTGAATAGGTGGGATTTGCAAAATCATTCACCTGTCCAATAAAGTTCCGGTATAGATAATAAATTGAGCCGAGAACCGGAGGTGTGGCATGTATGTAACCGGGAAGATATCCGTTATGGACACCATAGCTTAAAATAGGATGATACCCTGTAACAAGAATATGTTTTCCTTCATTTCGGATCAACGCATCATTAAGCTGGATCAGCAAATCTCCGGGGCTCTGAACTTCACATTCCAGATTTTCGAAATCCAGCCCTTCATTCTCCAGGTTTAACCACCATTGCGTATCTATAAAGATCAGAACCGTCTGATCGTCAATTTCGACCTCGGCCGGGCCCGGACATCCATGATCAGGAAAAAATACAGAACCTTTAAACAGTAATTCAATCAGTTTTTCTACATTCCTGATGGTTACATGGTTATTATTTTTGCTGAAGAACCATTCTACAGGACCGGGCAAAACATAAAAATCACTGCCGGTCTCCTTTAATTCCTCCAGCTTTTTATAATAGACCTCCCCTTCCAGATATCTGTCCACATCCTTTGCCCCTTCCGGGAGGATGTTCCTTGGAAACAGATTGCCCAGGAATAATACCGTTGAATGATCATCCCGATCCTTCAATTGATCGATCATCGCATCGATAACCGGATAACTATCCTGAAGTTTCGTCTCACCGGTATTACCCACTAAAAGTATTTCACGGTCTATTTTCTTTTCAGGGGGATCGTCCTGTGGAAAACAATAGGAAATAATTGACAAAATAATAACTATGGTTAATATGGCGGCCTTTTTAACCTTCATCTATTGTGATCTTTCAGAATATGCCAACAACGATTTAGAATTCAAAACCAATCCTGATGTCCATATGCTCAGCGACATGACCGTGAGCTTTTAAGGAAAACCCTAAGCTAACTATTTTTCCAAAATTGTAAAACATTCCATATCGCTGAAAAAGAGAATTTTCAGCTGTGGGCAGCTTATGGTAAATATAATAAGCCATTTGCTGTGTAAATGAAAACCGGCCGATCACAAATACATGTCCCCCATGGATCGAAAATACCACAGGGGAAAAATCTTCCGGCAACCTTTCTGACAATTCCCGATAGGAACCATCATAGGAAATTTCCACGCCAAGCAGCAGACCGTTAATGTTGGATATTCCCCTGATGGTTCCGCCTTCCAGTCCGATTAATGGCCTCATAACTTTATCAAAGTTTTCATCGGCATCAACGGTACGAAGCGTCCAGAATAACCGGTTATAGAAATGTAAGGGTTTACTTTTAAGTCCGGGACGCTTTTCCTGGCCATACAGATCAACAGGATCGATGATGTAATCCATGCCCAGTGAAACCGTTGGAAAGTTCATCCCTTTGTTCGGGATCTTCAGGCCGCCATTTGAGATATGATTATAATGGAATCCCAGATTCAACTGGTAATTATCACGGATCAGATAATTGAATTTCAGAGCCAGGGCCAGTATCCCGCTGATGGCAGAACTATAATATAAATTCCGGGGATTGTTTTCTTCGTCATACACCTTATCAAGGTAATTCAGGCCGATTTCTCCCCGCAGGGACATCCTGAATCTTGATTTAAAATTTAAATATGGTTCATAAAAGAACAGTGCATTATAGGAATGCCCCAACACATCAGGATTGCGGTAATCAAAATATCCGATAGATAATCCGATCCGGCTGTAACAATTACAATTGGACCAGGCTTTCTGACTGATGAGAAGTTTACTGGCACTGAGCTGGAATCCCCAGATGTTTTGCTGCGATATTTCCTTTAATTCTTCGTAGTGAGGAATGATGAATCCATAATGCAGCCTGCCCCCCAGATAGACAGTTGATTTTTCTGCCTCCATGCTCCCCTGTCCGAAACCCATCAGCGGGATTAGAACCAACAACCATACCTGACCAAGTTTCCTCAATTTTATTCAGTTTATTTATTACAAATGAAACGAAAATATTTTATCTCATTGTTTACTTTTGCGATACATATGATTGAAAAATGAGCAGATCATCCTTCATCGTCTATATCATCCTTTTTTTCTCAGGGCAGTTATACGGCTGGGGGAAAACCGGCCACAGGGTGATTGGAAGCATTGCTGAGGAATATATTTCCAGGAAAGCCGGAAACAATATTTTCGGGATTCTCGAAGGGGCGACCGTGGCCATGGTCGGTAATTTTATGGATGAAATCCGTTCCGAACCCAAATACAATTTCCTTGATCCATGGCATTACTGTACCATCCCGGATGGAAAAACCTATGCGGAGGCAGGAACGCCAGGGGAAGGTGACATCATTGCTGCCATCGAGCGCCTGACCTATGAATTAGAAACGAAAAATTTCACACTGGGGGATGAAGCCTTTACATTGAAGTTATTGATCCACCTGGTTGGTGATATTCACCAGCCACTCCATGTGGGTAATGGCATGGACCGGGGAGGAAATGAAATCAGGGTGGAATATTTCTGGGAACCTTCAAATCTCCATCGTGTGTGGGATTCCGGAATCATCGATGAACAACAACTGAGCTACACGGAATACAGTGAATGGATCGATCATCCCACAGGTGAGGAAATCAGGGAATGGCAGTCTGCCGGTGTGATCGAGTGGGCAATGGAATCTGCATATTACAGGCCGCAGGTATATGATTTACCGGAAAATAAAAAAATCAATTACCGGTACAATTATGATAATATTGATCTTGTCAACCGCCGGTTGTTGCAGGCCGGTATACGGCTGGCAGGAATCCTGAATGATATTTATGATTAGTTTTATTATTTTCAGCAGAATAATTAAGGATCAATATGCATAGATTTATCGCCCTGGTGGGCATGGCCGGTTCAGGAAAATCCGTTGTAGCGGATGAATTGATCAGACAGGGATATCAATTCTTTAGATTTGGGCAGATCACGATGGATATCATCAAGGAAAAGGGCCTGGAGATAAATGAAATCAATGAGCGAGCCATACGGGAAAATGTAAGGAAGGAACATGGTATGGGGGCTTATGCACTTTTAAACATTCCGAAAATTGAAAAATTCCTTGTAAGCGGCCATGTGGTTGGAGATGGATTATACAGCTGGAGTGAATATAAAATATTGAGGAAAAAATTCGGGAACAAAATGTTTGTCATCGCTGTTTATGCCCCGCCTGCCCTGCGGTATGAAAGATTGTCGGCCCGGAAACGGCTTTCAGAGGATAAGGATATAAGATTTCGTCAGATAACTTCGGATCAGGCCAGAAGCCGGGATTTCGCAGAGATCGAAAACATTGAAAAAGCGGGACCCATTGCCATGGCCGATTTTACCCTGTTAAATACCGGAAACATACAAAACCTGATCGACCAGTTGAATACTGCACTTAATAAAATTGAAGATAAAAAATGACCGAAAAAGAAATCTATATCAGGCCTACCTGGGATGAATACTTCATGGAAGTTACCCGGACCATTGCAAAAAGGGCCACTTGTGACAGGGGAAGAAGCGGATGTGTGAT
>JAGTVG010000247.1 GCA_018224645.1 Cyclobacteriaceae bacterium | reverse complement strand
TCGAATATGAGCGAAGTCTGCGGACTTACCTTGTATCTGGCGCCAAGGCTGATGCCGAACATATCATTTTCATAGAGGGTGTCAACCGCGTTAAAGTGACTGTACTGCAGGGATACCTGGGCGGATAACTTATGCGTGATCCTTCTGGACATGATCCCTTCATGAAAATAGGAAAATCTGTGGGCTCCCTTGTCGAAGTTATCACTGTTCCTGGAGTCATAGGCCAGGTTTCCGAAATAAGTCAGGTTCACCCAGGGCCAGCCTGTTCGCATCTGTTCAAGGATCTTATATTTTACATTCAGATCGATATATGGATTGGTTACCTGGATCTTTGAAAGACCAAATCCTACGCCCAGCCTATCCGTGAGTGAATAGCTGAATCCGAGGCGGATGTTGGAAGCGGCAAAAAGCCCGTAGAAATCAGATGAACCTTTGGTGACCTGGCCGAATCGATGCTGTATATTCCATTCAAGGGTATTTTTTGTATTGATAATGTCAGTCTGATTTTCCAGTAACACCGCACTTTCGAATGCTTTCCTTTGTGGTTGGGGGCTTTCTTTCTCCTCATCCTGGGCCTTTAAAGTATTGAAAGTTGAAAAAAGAAGGCCGGCTATTAATATGTATTTGATTGATTTCATGTTTTTCATGGTGGTAAAAATTTAATTATCTTCGGCTCCTTCCGTGATCCATTGAAGGATCAGGGCGCGGTCCTGGTCTGTGGCATATTGATCCATGGAACCGCCGTCAATTTTTGTGTAGAGTTCACTTGATGCGGGCGAATTCACATTAACATATCCGTCCGTTACTTCTGCATAAGCGACATTCGACCGCAGGTCCGGTCTCCAGGAGCCATCATGACAACTGCTTGTGGCACAGCGGGCTTCAAATATCGGGATGATATTATCTGAAAAACTTATGGCCGTATCGGGGATCTCAATTTCCGGAGGTGGAATTTCATCCCAGGTACAGGATACCATTCCAATGGTACCCAGCATGAAACGAAGGATCAGCTGTCCACCCAAACTTTTCAATATTCTGTAATTTTTATTCATGGTATTCATCGAATTAAAGTTGGTAAAAATCTTAAAATCATGGTGATCTTTAAAAAGTCCCTTTAAGTTAAATACAAACTATTAGATAATATATTAATTCTTAAAAAGTAAAGTCTGTCATTGCAGACCCCATGACAAAATTGATGCTTAATGAACTTTATAACAACATGTTTGATATGATGTATCCATACAAAAAATTGATTTTTATATGGGATTGTTTGATATAAATCAAAGGAACTGTGATTTTAATCACATAATCTGTTTCCTTTCGTATTTTATTCGTAAAATTGGTGATATATTTGCCCCTGATTTTTTACAGATTGGAGGGAAGCGATGCCAGACTTCGTGAATGATTATAAGTGTCTTGATTGCAAACATTGTTTTCGCAAGAATGTTATGTTTAATTTTTTGAAGGAAGACGAATTAGATCATCTGAACAGTCACAGGCTCGAAGTACATTTCAAACAGGGAGAGGTTATTTTCAAACAGGGATCGCCATTTACCCATATAGTCATTCTGCATACAGGGTTAGGGAAATCATATATTGAAGGATACAGGGACAGGAACCTGATCATTGGATTTGTGAAACCCTATGAGATCAATTGCAGTCCCGGGATGTATGTCGATGGAAGGCATCATTGTTCGATGTCTGCGGTTACGGATGTCGGGGCATGTTTTATCGAGGTAAATGCATTTAAAAAAATCATAAGCCAAAACCCCAGGTTTACTGAAGAATTCATCAAATTCATGAGTGAAAAAACCATTCATACATTCAACCGGTTCACCACCACCACACAGAAAAACATGGAAGGCAGGATTGCGGAAGCTCTGCTGTATTTTTCCAGTAAAATCTTTACGAACGGACAGATCACCCATGTCACCAAACAGGATTTTGCGGATTTCACAAGCATGACACGGGAAAGTGCGATCCGGGTCCTGAAGGAATTCAAGGATGAAGGCGTGATCGATGAGCACGATAAGTCCATAGTGATTCTCGATGAAAAAACGCTCATCAAATACGCCGACCTGGGGTAGCCTCAAATACACGATGGCCTGCGGTCGTCAGACTTACCGTTCGAAGATAAGCTCATAGTTGCCGGCACGAAGTGTAAATTCCGTCACATCTTTTTCAGGTTCCGTGCGTTCCACCTCCATTGGGGCATCCGTTTTGATTTCCCTGATCTGCAGGTTGCGGGCTTCCCTTAATCTGACTGTGGCGGATGTATTGAAAGGAACTGCCAGCGAAACGGATATTCCCCGGGGCATCTTCTTCCAGTTGCAGGCAATCCTTCCATACCAGGTATCAACCTCCGCATTCACCCATTGCAGATCATCCGGAAAGAACGGATCGATATAAAAATGACTGAAGCCGGGTTGCCGTTCATCCGGCCGGATCCCCGCAAGGTATTTATAGAACCAGGCGCTCACATCCCCGAAGAACATATGGTTTCTGGAAGATTCACCCTGCCAGTCTTCCCATAAAGTGGTGGCACCCTGTTTAACCCAGTTTCCCCAGCCGGGGAAATCCTCCGTATTGATCATCTCATAGGCTGTTTTTTGATGTCCCGATTCAGCCAGGGCATTGGGGACGAACTTTGAACCCAATACGCCGAAATCCAGGTTCCATTCATCATGCTGTATCCTGTCGATCAACTGCTGCAGGACAGGTCCCGCCATTACCGGATCGAGCATGTCAAAATATAATGCACAACCCAGTGAGGTCTGCGAACCATTCCCTACCCCGGGTGGATCGTCCGAAACAAAATGATCATTGAAGGCTGTCCTGATCCTGTGCGCCAGATCCAGGTATTGTTGCCGGTCCTCAACATATCCCAATGTCTCAGCAATTTTCGAAGCGATTTCGGCCTGTTCATGGTAATAGGCCGTGGTGATCAGTTCCGGAGGCGTGAGGGTCCGTGCGGGCACCCAGTCGCCCAGGCCCCACCGGATGATGAGGTCATCCGTGGTCCCGCCCAGAAAATCAAGGTATTTCTGCATGGAGGGATAGTATCTTTCAAGCACCTGGCGGTCGCCACTGTATACATACATGTTCCAGGGCAGGATGAACAGGGCAAAATCCCATGCCGGTCCGTTCCCCCAGTGATATCCCCATCCCCCCGTCGGCACAATGGCCGGGATCATGCCCGATTCCAGCTGGGAATCGACGATGTCGTCCAGCCATTTATCATAGGCTCCTTCGACGCGGTAATTGAACAATGCCATGTCGTTTGCCAGCTGGGCATCCCCTGTCCAGCCGTTCTTTTCCCGGTGCGGACAATCGGTGGGATATCCATGGTAATTGTTGAGGAATGACCATTCGCTATTCAGCTGGATCCTGTTCAGCAACGGATCAGAACATTCAAACCTGCCTTTTCTGGCAAAATCCGTATGCACCACGCAGGCCCGGATGTTTTCCGCCTGCAGCTCACCGGGAAATCCTTCGATCTGGATATACTGGAAACCATGATAGACAAACCGTGGATGCCAGTTTGCGCTATCCCGTCCATTGGCGATGTATTCATCGGTCTGGAATGGATCCTGTGCAACCAGTCCGTCAATATTCCGCTGGTCAACCGTTCCGTTTTCATGCAGTTTTTCACTGTATATCAACCGGATGCGGGTACCCTCCGGCAAGGACATCGAGATCTCCCCGAATCCTGCAATATTCTGTCCGAAATCACATACCCAGATGTTGCCGGGAAGCTTCGTTATGCTTACCGGATCCAGCTTTTCCGTAATCCTGATGGGAGGCATGACCTGTGACCGGAGCTTTCCTTTCGGTCCATCTACCGGACGGACAGGGTGCCAGTTCCTGTCATCATACCCGGCATCTGTCCAGCCGGATTGTTCCAGCCTGGCATCATAAAACTCACCCTGCCGGATGCTGTTGAAGGTGATTGGCCCTGGGAAACATTTCCAGGAACTGTCGCTCCGGATGAATTCAGAAGTTCCGTCACGATAATCAACCCGGAGGATCATGCCCAGGACAGGATCGTCACGCCAGGGTGCCCTGTCGAAACTCCAGACCCCCCTCGAGGCCATATCATACCAGCCGTTACCCAGCATGATGCCGATCGCGTTCCGGCCCGGCGTCAGAAGACCGGTTACATCATGGGTCTCGTACAGCACGGTTCGTTCATAATCTGTGAAGGCCGGATCAAGTACCTGATCGCCTGCTTTACGGCCGTTGATCCAGGATTCATAATATCCGAGCCCGCTTACATAAAGCCTTGCCCGGTCGATGCTGTCTTTCAGCAGGAATGATTTTCTGAAAAGAGGCGCCCGTTCACCCGGCCCAGGGGGAGCATTCCTGTCAAGTTGCTTTCGCTGCCGGTCCCGTTCGGCCCAGTCAAACACCCTGGGAGCGCTGATCCATTCCGGGTCCCAGTCTTGCGGCTCGAGCAGGCCTGTTTCCCAGCCGGCTGTGCGGCTGTAGGAGGATGGCTTGCCGGCCTGGTCCCAGATGCGGACCTTCCAGTAATATTTCCGGGCGGTTTGCAGCGGCTTTCCTTCGTATTCAACCTGGGCTGATTGACTGGAAAACACCCTGCCTGAATCCCAGATGTTCCCTTCGTCACGGTCGAGCATTTCCGGTGAGTCGGAAACCAGCACCTGCCATGCGGTCTGAAAACCACCCTGCAGGGTATTCTCAGGGATCCAGGTGAGCCGTGGAGCAGGATTATCGATGCCAAGGGGGTTTTCTTCGTATTCGCAGAGAAGGGAACTGAATTCGATTTCTCTGTTCATGCCGGGATCCTTCGTCTGGCAACCGGAGAGCAGGAAGAAACCATTGAGCAATGCGAGAAATAAAAATTTATGATGCATAGGCCAAAAAGTTTACGGGAATAAAGATAAGAATTATGAGAATTCGGGAAAATGTTTAAGAATTATAAAAAAGACGTGAATAAGAATAAGTATTGAATTGAAGTAGTTTCGGCTTGGGCCTCATCTTTAGACCCGGTCGAATTCGTAAATTTACACTTTCTCTGAAATGGATTTAACCCTGAATCGTCAATAAAATATAAGTTTGGACTCAAAATGTTTAATATCAAGGCTGAAATCATTGTTTCTCCGGGATTTACATTGGAAGAAAATCTGAAAATGAAGACATCCTTCCTGTTCGCCATGTTCCTGTTGTTTCAGGTCGCCCATGCCGGTTACGACCGGATCAGGATCAACCAGACCGGTTATTATCCCGAAGCACCGAAGAACGCCATTGTCGTTGATGTGCCGGAAGAAACCGGGTTTGAAATAGTGGATGAATCGGGGAAAATTGTCTTTTCAGGACCACTCAGTGAAGAGATCTCGTGGGATAAATCGGGTGAGACCGTCAGAAGGGCTGATTTTTCCGCATTAAAAACTCCAGGAACGTACCGGGTAAAAGCGGGCGAGTTCCTTTCCTGGCCTTTTGAGATCAGCACGGATAGCTGGCGCCGGGTTGCGGTAGCCATCGCAAAATCCTATTATCTGCAGCGGGCCTCATTTGAACTGGAAGAAAAATATGCCGGGCCTTACCGGCGTCCGGCCGGGCACGCCGACACGCGGTGTGTCCTGCACCCGTCATCGGGCAAATCGGGAACATTAAACGCTCCCGGTGGCTGGTACGATGCAGGTGATTTCGGGAAGTATGTTGTCAGCGCCGGGGTTACGCTGGGCAACATGCTGAGCATCATGGAAATGCTGCCTGCCCTGTTCCCTGACGGCTGCCTGAATATCCCCGAGTCCGGGAACGGCCTGGGCGATCTGCTGGACGAGGCGAAGTATGAACTGGACTGGTTCAAATACATGCAGGATGAGGACGGGGGCGTATTTGTCAAGATCACTTCTGAAAAGTATCCCGATATGATGTTCCCGCACCTGGATCCGCTGCAGCGGAACGTTTACGGAAAGTCCACTGCATCGACCCTGCATTTTGCCGCCGTCATGGCCATGGCAGCCAGGTTATACAATGAATTTGATGCAGACTGGTCGTCGGACTGTTTAAAAAGGGCGGAACATGCCTGGCAATGGGCTGTTGCCAATGACGGTGTGATCTTCAGCAATCCGCCGGGGGTATTGTCCGGCGCCTACAGCAACCGGGACATGGAGGATGAGTTTTTATGGGCAGCTTCGGAATTGTTCATCACGACAAACAATGAAAAATATAAGGATTACCTCGCCGGGCATCAGGATGCGCTTAAGGATATGGCACCCTCCGGATGGGCGAATGTCATGGGACTGGCTGTAACCGGTCTGGCCATACATTCCAGCAGTTTGCCGTCCGGATTATCTTCAGTTGTGAAAAACTCCCTGACCGGATGGGCCGATGCACGCCTGGAGGAAATGGACCGGTCGGCATACCGGATCCCTGAATTCAGCCTGGTCTGGGGCTCGAACGGGTTTATCGGTTCCACGGGATTGTGTTTATTTATGCATATCGGGTTACGGATGATAAAAAATATCTGCAGGGGGCGGCCGAAGTCGCTGATTATATTTTGGGAAAGAACGCGACGGGATATTGTTTTGTCACCGGGTTTGGATCGAAAAAGGTGATGAACCTGCATCACAGCGTTTCGATCGCCGATGGCATTGAAGGATCGCTTCCGGGATTCATCCCGGGAGGCCCCAATCCTTCCATGCAGGACAGGGTAACGG
>JAGTVG010000246.1 GCA_018224645.1 Cyclobacteriaceae bacterium | reverse complement strand
TCAAAATTCACCTTTTCGAATCCTTCATTTTCAAACATCCTGGTGATGGTTGAGGTTTCCGAAAAGTTTAGCTTACAGCCCAGGGTATAGAATGCCACTTTTTCCATATCCTGCAAAAATAAACAATTCTGATGTATTAAAGGATTAAGGAAGAACAGGATAAATTCCTTTATCGAAAAAGGCTCATCGGAATTAAAATCGCCGCCTTTTTATCTCAGCATCGATTATTCTTAGATTTTCAAGTGTACGAATATGATGAACTCCGACCAGTTTTTTATCCCAATCAGGATAGATTGAATCGACAGCACGTTCTTCATATTTTGTTTCCGATAACTCGATTATCTTATTTATCTTAATTCCATAACCATATCGTTTTGAACAATCCTGGGAAGGCCTGTAAATATTTTTCCCAAAATTAAAAAAATCTCCTCCCGGACGGGAGAAAATCCCATCATTAACCACGGGATTCAATGGATGACTTTTCCATTTTGTAGATAACAGGTTATCAGAAAAAAAAATATACAATCCCTGGGATAGCGGTCTGTTATCACTGGGTACAATATAGGTAAACAGCCAAAATATTCCGTTGTGGCACAAAATTGTTGAATCAAAGGCTTTGATATTATTGATTAATGTCATTTCATATTCCCACTTTAGTGGAAAATCAAAACACCGATACAGATCAATTGTTTTATTATCTCCGGATTCCGGAATCATGTACAATTCACCCTTGTGTTCAAGGAGAAAAGGATATGAAAGATGATAATCAGTCTCAAGAACTTTAACAGGTTCTTTGTAATTTCCATTTTTATCTATTTTCAAAACAGAAATAAAACCTTTATTCTGTTTGAAAATCAATTCCTCCATAAAAATGTAGTAATCTTCTCCCTTTTTATAAATAAAAGGATCGGCATAAAATCTATCTTGTGGTGGGAGGATTTTTACAAATTTCGAAAAATCATTCGATTCGGGCCCTAGCCTGAACAATAAGATCCATTGATCGAAATAATAAAATCTCCGCAATTTTGAAATTAACAAGGCTAATGAAAACCTAAAAAAGGCTACAAAAAAGTCTATATTTTTGAGCGAATTATATCTTCCTGAACTAAACTGCGGATTGACATTCAGGTTTTGAAGGCTTTTATTGAATACCTCAGCTCCATTTTCACAATATTCCCTGATCTTTTGAGGCAATAATTTGGCAACTTTCCAATAAGTCCTGTTTATATTTCTGTTCAGGCTGATTTTATCAACAGTATAATGAACATTCATAATAATTTCGCTGATCAGAGAACGGTTGCGGATTGTCTGTTTTATTAATTTTATGTTTGTCCTGTAATTTCTCCTATCAAAAACATCCCAAATAATTGGGGAGGAGTCAGATGTTAATAAAGCTCCTTTAACTTGATATGACCATATTCCATTTTTTGAATAATTATAAAATGAGAGAGGAGGGAATGAGGAAGAAAAATTAATAATAAAATCAAAATTATATGTTTGAATTTCAGTCAATTCTTCTATTCCATTGATGTCTGTGTGATCGCTTAAAGTCCAATTTACCTTTATCTGCGGAATATTTTTCAGAGAAGAAATACGTTCAATTAATTTTTGTTCATACGCGTCAGGGGAATGGCTAAAAATCATTCTGTCGACGGAACGGTAGAAATGATATAATAAAAAGTCTGGTTTACTGAATACACTGAAAAAATTACCACGATTTGAACCTGTTCCCAAATCCTTATTTAAAATAATAACAAGATCGCATTTTGGATAATTGGCCAGGTTTTCCAACATGCTTATAATCCAGCTTGGAAGAAGATTATCATTAACCAGGATTCCAATTTTGATTTTTTCTTTCATAATTGGCAGAAACAATTGATTTGAAATTCGATTAATTCGCTATCGAAATAATGCAAAATTATATAAAAAACATACAAAAATGTTTTAAATTTTTAAAAAATTTACAAAACCATCGCATTATGAATATGTGAAGATTTAATAAGTCTCAGGATATTGGCTAATGAAATAACTTTAATAAAGAATTATTAAATATTTATCCCACAAACAAATAATGGATTAAAAATGATTCAGAACTGGGCTTCCTGTGCTGACTGCAATTTATAAATATCCTTGGGAGAAACACAAAATACAGCCTTATCATGCATGAGGGCGATGGGAGCCCTGATTAAACAGGGATTATTGATCAGGATGTTCAGCCATCCATCTTCATCAAAGGCCTTGCCCTTGATTTCCTTCTGATATTTCGGATCTGCCTTATTCAGTAAATGTTTGGGTTCCACCGCAAGCATCGTCAGGATATCACGCCATATCGATTTGGTGAATTTAAAATCCACAAAAGTGTATTCCTGGATATGGCCTGAAATTGAATGGGCATAAGCCCTTGTTTTTTTATGGGTAGAGGATGTACAATCCAGGAAAAGCACCATCTCATCGCGTCGAAGTTTCATCTTTTTACATTTTTGATGTGGATCTGATTACCGGAAATCTGCCTGCCAATAGAACAAAATATCCCGGCAAAAAATTCAAAAATTCCCCGAAAGGCAGAAGATCAGGGTTGATGGTCATCAACTATCAGGGTAAGAACCCCTGCCAGGATCATACTGATGCCTCCGAGGATCAATGTATATATGGCCTGTCCCTGGAAGATATGGCTTGTGATAAATCCAAGGATTGTCGCAGCCAGGATTTGTGGGATCACAATGAAAAAATTAAAGATCCCCATGTATACCCCCATTTTTCTGGCTGGAAGCGCACTCGTTAGGATGGCATAGGGCATGGAAAGGATACTGGCCCAGGCAAACCCGATCCCGATTTCGGAAATCACCAGCAGGTCCGGGTTTTTTATAAAATAAAAGGAGATCAATCCGGAACCACCAAAAGTGAGTGCAATCAAATGGGTTATTTTACGGTTGGTCTTTTTTGCTATGACTGGCAAAAGAAAGGCAACCAGGGCAGCAAACCCATTATACACACTCATCAGGATTCCGACCCAGTTGGCGCCAATGTTATAACTTACGGAGGTTGGGTCCGTTGTGCCATAAATATGATGCGTTACCGCAGGAACCGTATAAATCCACATCGCGAACAAGGCGAACCATGAGAAAAATTGAACAAAAGCCAGTTGCCCCATGGTTTTAGGCATGTGAAACAGGTCTTCAATAATCTCAGTCAGGCCGTTCCTGATCCGGTTCTTTAAAAGCAGGCCGGTAACCAACTGAATAATCCCGAAAAATATCAACCCGAAACCCAGAATGTATAATTCCTTGTTCAGCTTAAAATAAAAAATAAGACAGGTGATTACCACGCCGGCAATCATCCAGATAAAACTGTTCCTGACGTAACGGATCTTTTTTTCATAAACACCGGTTGATTGGTCCACGTTGACCGAAGATGCCTGATCCTCTGTTTCAAACGCCGATATTTCTTCGGGCGAATATTCCTTCGTGGATATAACCGTCCACAGCACCGCGAGGAGAAAGACAGCTCCTCCGGTATAAAAAGAGAATTTCACGGAGTCAGGGATCTTCATCGGCGGTGCCGTATTACTGATATTCAGCCATTCGGTAAGGATATAGGGCAATGCGGAAGCAATGACGGCTCCGGTACCGATAAAAAAGCTCTGCATGGCAAAACCCATCGTCCTTTGCTCATTAGGCAACATATCTCCGACGAAGGCTCTGAAAGGCTCCATCGAGATATTAATGGAGGCATCCATGATCCAGAGCATACCCGCAGCAATCCAGAGTTCGGGAGAATTGGGCATAATGAGCAGGGCAGCTGAAGCCAGCACAGCGCCGACCAGGAAATACGGTCTCCTCCGGCCAAGCCGTCCCCAGGTTTTATCACTCATATGACCTATGATGGGCTGGACCAACAGGCCGGTAACCGGGGCGGCCACCCATAGAATGGGTATGGAATCGACATCAGCACCAAGGGTTTGAAATATCCGGCTTACATTCGCATTCTGCAGCGCGAAGCCAAATTGTATACCCAGGAAGCCAAAGCTCATATTCCAGATCTGCCAGAATTTCAGCCGGGGTTTTTTTGCCATTTGATTTGACATTTGTGGATCTCTAAAAAATTTGCGAAAGCAAGGAAAAAAAATGATGCAAGTCAAGATTTATCTAAAATTCGATGAGATGTACGGCCAGGGGAACGGGTTATCAACTGATTGATACCGCATAAAACATAAATAAATGAGAGAGATTTACCAAATAACTTTTTTAGCTATTCTCAATTTACTATAGCAAATCAAATTCACTAAAGAAG
>JAGTVG010000245.1 GCA_018224645.1 Cyclobacteriaceae bacterium | reverse complement strand
CTCCAAAATCAATATCTCATCTTAAGTCTGGTTATTTTTATAATTTATTCCCAAGAATCGTCCACCGCTCAGACTCTCCACAAGTATTTTCCAACCTTCGTAAAATTCAAAATGACCTGGAAGATGAAATCTCAGAACTGAAGCCTGGTATTTCCACAAAATGGATGTTTCTGCCCGTTGTTCGGAAAGCTGCTGTTATTTAAGCCTGCTATTCAATTCGATTATTCTGCATCCGGGCCCAGGTATCCCTAAGTGTTACCGTCCGGTTAAAGATAAGTTTATTTTCAGTGGAATCGGGATCCACACAGAAATATCCGTTTCTTTCAAATTGAAATTTATCGAGGTGTTTTGCTCCCTTTACGCTGGGTTCGATGTATGCATTTTCAATCACTTCAAGTGAGTGGGGATTGATATGGTCTGTAAATTCCGTTCCATCCTTTATTCCGGACGGATCTTCAACATCAAACAAACGATCATAAAGTCTTACTTCAGCTTTGATGGAGTGATCGACTGATATCCAATGTATTGTGCCTTTAATTTTTCTTTGGCTTCCTGCCATGCCGCTCCGGGTATCCGGATCATAGCTACATCGTAATTCCCGGATATGGCCTGTATTTTTATCCCTGATCACCTCATCACAACGAATAATATAGGCATACTTCAACCTCACCTCCCTGCCCGGTGATAACCGGAAATATTTGGATGGAGGATCCTCCATAAAATCACCCCTTTCTATGTATAATTCCATTGAAAAAGGAATTTCTCTGACACCATCTGCCTCATTTTCCGGATTATTCAGGGCGGTCATCATTTCAACTTTTCCATCAGGATAATTGGTCAGCACGACCTTCAAAGGATCGAGGACCGCCATTTTCCGGAATGCCTTTTGGTTCAGATCCTCACGTATTGAGAATTCAAGCAATGCCACATCAATGATGCCATCCCTTCTTGCCACGCCAATACGTTCAGAAAAATTTCGTATGGATTCAGGCGTATACCCCCGCCGCCTCAGACCGGAGATGGTCGGCATCCTTGGATCATCCCATCCTTTTACATATTTTTTCCTGACAAGCTCCAGCATCCGCCGTTTGCTCATTACCGTATAATTCAGGTTCAGTCTGGCAAATTCTATTTGTTTGGGCCGGTAATCTCCTTCCGCAATATGATCGAGAAACCAGTCATATAATGGCCTGTGTACTTCGAATTCAAGGGTACAGATCGAATGGGTGACTCCTTCAATATAATCGGATTGTCCATGGGCAAAATCATACATCGGGTAGATGCACCATTTATTCAATGTCCTGTGATGAGACATCTTTTTGATCCTGTAGAGGGCCGGGTCCCGTAAATGCATATTGGGAGAAGCTATATCTATTTTTGCCCTTAATACCTTTGATCCATCCGGGAATTCTCCGTTCTTCATCCCATCAAATAGGATCAGGTTTTCCCCGACAGACCGATTTCTGAAAGGACTCTCCATGCCTGGCTGGGTGGGGGTCCCCCTCGTGGCACTGATCCTCTCTGCACTCTGGTCATCGACATATGCCAGCCCCTTGTTGATCAGCATGATGGCATATTCATATAATTGGTCGAAATAATCCGATGCATAATATTCCCTGTTTCCCCAGTCAAATCCAAGCCAGTGGATGTCGTTCTTTATGGATTCCACATATTCGGTTTCTTCCGTTTCCGGATTGGTATCATCGAAACGAAGGTTACATGCTCCATGATATCTGACAGCCAGCCCAAAATTCAGGCAAATGGACTTTGCATGACCAATATGTAAATAACCATTGGGTTCTGGCGGAAACCGGGTTATTACCTTACCATTGTTCAGATTATTCTTTAAATCCTCAGAGATGATGTTTTTAATGAAATTCTGTTTATTCTTCTCAATATTCTCTTCCATGAACTTTCATCAATAATGATGGTTTGAGAAAATTACGGGTAACAAAATAAATCATTAATCATGTGTATAATAACTTATACACCATTTAAATTTAAATCCAGCATTTATTTTGATTATCTTCTGACTAAAAATTGTTTACCTTTTATATGATCATCAAATCAATATTATCGGGAATGAAATTTAGATTACTTAAATTCATGGACAGATCCGAAATCCACTTCAATTCGCCGGGAACCATCCGGCAGTCACTGCTCATTGGGGAATTAGCCCTGCTGACCATTTTCATCAATCTTTTTTATTTAATCCTGGATTATTTGAACGATTTTCAGGAGACCCTGTACATTTACATGATCGTAATCGTTATTGCCGGGATCGTTTATTTACTGAACCGTCTGGGCTATTTCACACCTTCCAAAATAATTCTGCTAGTAACGGTGTTGCTAAACATATTTATTATGGGAACAAGCAATATGCAGGATACACAGACTCATATTTTATATTTTCCCCTGATCATCATCTCTTTCACCTTGTTTGAATACAAGCACCTGTGGAAGAGTTTTGTGATGGTCACATTAGCCATTATCCTGTTTGTGATCGATTATGGCAGTGATTTTTCCTTCCTCCCAAGAGGCTATATGAACCCTGACGAGGTTTATACCTTTACCGTATCAAATTATGTAATTGGCATTCTTTCAACCATCTATATTGGTTATTACTGGGTTAGAACGAATTTTCTCTCGGAAAACAAACTGATCCAGAGACAGAATGAGTTGAATGAACTGACCCTTGAACTGCAGAAAAGCCAGCACAGATATGAATTGGCCATCACAGGATCCAATGCAGGCCTGTGGGACTGGGATATAGAAAATAATACGATATATCACGGGAAAAAGTGGAAGGAAATGCTCGGTTACAACCCGGATGAAATTGTTGACATCGATATCGACAGGTTTTACTCCATGGTTCATCCGGAGGATAGGGAAAAGGTAAAAAAAGCCGTCAGACAGCATCTTGCCCGCAATTCCGCTTTCCGGACTGAATACAGGCTCAGAAAAAAAGATGGATCCTATAAATGGGTCCTTGACTCAGGCAAAGCGGTCCTGAACGGGGAGCAGAAACCTGTCAGAATGGTCGGTTCAATCATAGATATCAGTGAACGCAAAAAAGCGGAAGAAAAAATAAAAAAACAGAAAGATCTGCTTGAAAAGGCCAATGATGAACTTGACAGGTTTGTATATATAACTAGCCACGACCTTAAAGCCCCATTGCTTTCAATCCAGGGACTTATCCATCTGGCCGAAATCAGTGATGATGATGCAGAGGTAAAACATTGCCTCAACTTGATGAAGGACAGGGTCAAAGGCATGGAAAATTTCATTTCTGATATCATCAACTATTCAAGAAATGTACGGTCGGGGATCATCAAGGAAGAAGTGAACCTGAAAAAGTTAATTAAAAGCATTGTGAATGAATTCCTTTTCATGAAGGATGTCGACAAGCTGAAATTCATCATCAGTGTCGATGAAAACCAGACACTGCTCTCCGATGAAAAAAGATTGAATGTGATATTGAAAAACCTGATTTTTAACGCGATAAAATATCACAACTACGAACAGGAAAGTCCGGAAATCGAAATTGAGGCACGAAAGGTCAAAAATCATATGACAATTAATGTACGGGACAATGGGGAAGGCATACGGGAGGAGCAATTGACTAAAATTTTTGATATGTTTTACAGGGCTTCTGAAAAATCGACAGGTTCCGGCCTGGGGCTGTATATCGTAAAGGAAATGACCGGTAAACTGAATGGCCAGATTCAGGTAACTTCTGAATATGGCAAAGGGTCCGTATTTACCGTCACTCTTCCGGATATGTATTAATTCAGTCAACTGAAATACCCGGTCCTGAACCCCAATTCCTGATAACTGAAGTTTTCAGATTGACCGATCAATTTTTTTGCGGTTCCAGGTAAAAATTCGGGAACCTGCCAGGCATAAGTCAAACCTGTTATCAACACCAAATGTTTCCGTACCTTTATCGTTGTAAATAATAATAAGGTGAGGATTGAGGAGATAAATTTCATCGAAAGGCTATAACCTAATGCGTTTTGATCCGTGAAAATATACAGAAATTGATCTAATCTGGCTGATTCATGATTGTAAAAAGGATCGTTTTTTCATTATTTGTTTTATGGTACCAGGGTTCATACGGGCAGGAGGTAGAAACGATCAACCGCTACAGACAGGTCAGACTTGCTGAGGAATATTATGAAAAAGGTCTGCATTGTTATGAAAATGATCAGATTCCCGAGGCCATTGAACATTTAAATACATCCGCAAGCCTTGATCCCAATAACTATCTTGCCTATTTTTTTCTTGGCTCGAGTTATGAAAAGTTCCCGGACCAGGAAAAAGCATTGCTGAATTATAACATATGCCTGGCATTAAAACCCGATTTTTCAGAAGGTCTCTTCAGCAGGGCTGTCCTTCATGAACGTTCAGGTAACTTTAAACAGGCCATTCAGGACTTTAAACGTTTGCTTGTCATTCCCACCGGTGAAACCCAGGCCATATATTTCAAAGGGATCGGATATGGAGAAAAGGATTCGGAGCCAGGTTTTGATCAATTTCTGACCATGTCAAATAGGGAAACGGATATTCACAATTCCCTGGGTCAGTGTTATTCCAGGCTGAACAAATACGATTCTGCAATATATCATTTCTCAGAAGCCACCCGGTTAAATCCGGAAGGTGATTTTTATTATGTAAATCGTGGTCTGGCATATCTCGAATGGGGAAAACCGGATTCCGCCAGGATTGACTTTCAAAAGGCATTAAGCATAAATCCCGACAATTCTCTGGCCATTTATAACCTGAACCTTCTGGATCCGGATAATACGGCGGAATCACTGTCCCGGATCAATAGGGTCATAGAAAAAAATCCCCGGCTGCCGTTTGCCTATGCCAGCAGAGCCTTTTATTATTACCGGGAAGGAAAATATGAACTGGCAAAACTGGATTATGATATGGCCATCCTGCTTGATAAAAACAATTCCTCCTATTATCTGAACCGGGGTATGTGCCTGGAGAAAATGAATGAATTACAGGAAACATTCCGGGATTACATGACCGCCAGCAACCTGGACCCTGGTAATCCGAAAGTCTGGTATAATCTCGGAAATGTTTTCTATAAACAGGAACAATTCCCAGATGCCATTAAGGCATACACAACGGCGATCCAGATAGATCCTGAAAAGGGATCATGCTATTACAACCGGGGGTTGGCATATTTTCAAATGGGAGAAAAGGTGCAAGCCTGTAAAGACATGGAGCAGGCTTATTCCAGGCAGGTGGATCCTGCCAGAACCTTTCTGGAAAAAAACTGCCATGTAAAAGAAAATTAGATCCCCGCCATCAGACAAACCAGAGATTGTCATTTTTTCTGATCAGTTCAACAAAATCATTTTCAAGTACCTGATAACCGTGTTCGTAACAGAAATACAGGGTAGTATCTTTTCCGTTTTGAACCACGCTTGTCACGTATTCAAAATCGAATCCTTCGCGCACGAGAGCATTCCGCTGTACTTTATCCAAGCCATGCTCATTGAGTCTTTCCAGGATCCGGCGGTTTTTGCGGAGTACATAATTTATCCGCCGTACATAATTATTGGTCAGCTGATTCTGCCTGTTGTGAAAATTGTTGCGGCAGAAATCCGAACAGAATTTTTTATCGGATCTTCCTTTCAGTGAGGATCCGCAATCCAAACAAGTTTTTTTCATAGCTGGCGATAACTTGGTTTAATGATTTAAAATAATAAAATTTTCCGTTCTAACGCAAGAATTTATTCGTTGATTT
>JAGTVG010000244.1 GCA_018224645.1 Cyclobacteriaceae bacterium | reverse complement strand
GCATGTTCGATTTATGAAGCATGGTTGAACGCTGGGATGGACTGAGCGCACAAAAATCGCACATGATCATGATAATCAGATCAAATGTTTCATGGATTTCGCCGGAGAGATAATTCTCATCGAGGTAGCGGATGTCCAGGCCTTCTTTCCGGGCTGCTTCCCGCGCATATTCTATTGAACGTTTTGAAAAATCGATACCCGTTACCTGTCCACCATACTTTGCCAGTCGCGTGGTATACAACCCGGGACCACAGCCAAAATCCGCAATTCGTGACTGGGAATTAATGCCGAAGCATGAGGATACCCATTCAACGGATGCATCGATGAAAGCACCCTTTCGTGATGAAAGATCAATTTCCTGGTCCAGGTGATACCGCAGCATTTGTTCCGATGTATGCTCATGGGTCCACAATTTATGAGCTGTGTAGCATTCGAATGGTGCCGGCAGGCAATTGATGTGCTCCAGTTCCCTAAACATTGAATTTCCTGTTTCCCGAGCGGGGCTATGATTCATTTTTAATCCTGTGAATATAGGAATTCACGCCCGGAAATTTTCTTTAAAACGGAAAATTTTCCAGCCCGTTAAGAAGCAGGTAATTCATACCGGAAAATCTTGAAATCCCGGTCAATAAAAATTCATTCCATGAGAGGCTTAATGATTGGTAAGAGCATCCAGCAACTCTTTTGTTTGTTCAACCGAGGCACATGCATGCGTTTTAAATTCCACATAGGGTGCATACCGCTGGGCCATAACCCCAATTTCGAGTTCGGATCCTTCAACAAGTGAATATCCCGCGCTTTCCGCAATAAAGGCGCCCCATTCCCGGGTGATTCCTTTCTTGATATCCTGTTCTACCATACCCAGGAGTTGTTTCCATTGAGTACCTCGCTTTACAGGATCTTCGGTGATGTAGCTGGGATTAAGTTTCCAGATTAAAAGATAGGTTGACATTTTGATAAGCGTGAAAATTTAAATTGGTTTGTAATTAAAGTTAAAATTTCAAACAATGGGATCAGCATCATCGAAATTCATTTACAATGGACGTATCCATTTGGCATAAAATGTTCATTTAAGTTAAGAAAAATCACTACTAATTTCCAGTTATAGGGATTAATTTTTTATGCGGTTTCGTATTCATTACCTGGTTTAAAATTTTTTCCTGCATTCAGGGTTAATGAAGAGATTTCCCCGGTTTCGGTTCCACCCCGATCCTCATCAATTATTTTAAGTAGCGCCAAATTTAACTTTTATCGCACTTAGATAAATCCAGACAATAAATAGGATCTGAAGGGGTACTCTGAACCAAAGATAGGCTAATCCTTCCCCGGTGTATGTTGCCGTTCGATAATTGATATGGATTATGGCCGCATAGACATTTACCGGAAGTACCAGGACAAAGAAAATTAACAGAAGCCCAGCCCGTCATCGTAGCCCGTCTGGGTATCAGAAACCCGATCGCCGCCAGCAATTCAATAACTCCCGTCACGTAAACCAGTTGTGTTTTAAAAGGGATAAAGCCGGGGATCATCATGGACATCCCTTCAGTGAAGGCAAAATGACCTATGGCGGTAAATAGGAGCATAACCGACATGGCCATCCTGCCGGCCAGGGCAGGATCATATCTTCTCCGCATGATCCTGATAACAACTAGGGAAACGGCAAAGGTTATCAATAATAATATAAAAGGTATCATAATTTTCTTTATACAAATTTCCCACCTTGATTCCTGTTAAACCATGAATCCGGTTTAACTAATACGCTTCCGGATCAGTTGTTAATTAATATCGATAAATCATTCCATCTAAAAATATATGATCCCATTCACCTATTTCCTTCCCTCCGTAATAAAACACAACGGCATCTATCCACTCCCCTTTATAAAATCTCTGAAGGAAAGTTTCTTTTAAGATGATGGTCGTATTGATCCCGCCTGAGGATCCTTGAAAGAAATCATACCAGCTTTGATACATGGGGAGCGACCCCGGACCATCATAATCATCATCTTCCAATAGTTCCAGAAACAATACAAGATTACCGCTCGCAGAATCGAGTTTTAAAATGCTGATTTCAAGTCCGTGGAAATAACCCTCTGAAACCGAATCGGATAATATCTTAATCTTATGCGCTATGCTTGTTTCCTTATTGACATGAATGAGTCTGTCGATGACGGGAACCGTCCTGGTAACACTATCTTCTTCACTGTAAACATCTTTCCCGGTATAGACCGGCAAATATTCATTCTCCTTCCATGGTTTCCTTCCGTCCGAACAGCCTATGGATATAAGGATCAGGAGATAGAAAATTATTTTCAGTGATTGATTAGCAGTATCTTTCATAGGTTAAACCATTCTGCCCGTTCCGCCGGCAGATTAAGTGCCATCTGATAGAAAGTATTCAAACCGGAATAAAGGTAGTCCCCAGCCGATGAAGTTACAAATCCGATCGGGCGTGAATACCTTTGGGAGGGGCTTTTTCTTTTGAGCGGAACTTTTACGGCGGCGGAATATTAGCATCGTACAATTCCTTCTTTAATATTCCTTTTATCATTAAAACGTCATGATAATTATTCACTCCTCAGGGTATTCACCGGATTGGTGTTGGCTGCTTTGATGGACTGATAGAACATGGTGAGGCAAGCCAGCAGGAATGCCAGGATTCCTGCACCCAGGTAAACCATCGGACTGATACTGGTTTTATAGGCATATTGTTGAAAATGCCAGTAAATTCCATACCAGGCCAGGGGAACTGCCAGTAAAAAGGCAATGATGATCAACCGGCTGAATTCTTTCGAAAGCAGCAGGATGATGGTTTGCACGGAAGCGCCCAGCACCTTTCTGATGCCGATTTCCTTGGTACGCTGCTCCGTGGTGAATGCGGTCAGGGCAAATAAACCCAGGCAGGCAATCACAATGGCAAGACCGGAAAACAGGGCAAACAATGAACCGAGTTTCTGTTCACCGGCATACATCCTTTCAAAATCCTGATCCAGGAATGAATAATTGAAAGGTTCACCGGGAGCCATTTTATCCCATGTATTTTTAATTGTTTCAATGACTTGATCTGTCCTGTCTGCCTCATATCTGAAGGTAAGAAAACTCCTGCTGTCTGTCCCGAAAAACAGGCCCAATGGCCCGACATTCTCCCGCAGAGATTCAAAATTGAAATCCTTCACCACACCAACAACTGTCCAGGTTTCCTGCTTGTTTCTGTCCTGTGAGCCATCAGGATTGTCCTTGTGGGTAGAGATCATCTGCCCAATGGGATCATCCTTAAAGCCGAACCGGCGGACGGCCGTTTCATTTAAAATTACCGCTGCAGAGTCGGTTGAGAAATCCCTGGAAAAATTACGTCCTTCAACGATTTCCATGCCCAGGGTTGGGATATAGTCATAATCAACCGTCCACTTTTCGGCATTCACTGAATTATCAGGCGTGGGATCGGATCCATATTTCCAGAGCATGGGTGTTTTCCGTGAAGAACCAGGCCCCGGAAAGTAGGCAGAAATGGTGCCGTTGATGATGTGATTGTTTTTCAATATTTCATCCCGGATGACCGGCAATTTGTCGCCTGAATTATATACGTCCCGGATAATTATGACCTGTTCCTTATTGAATCCCAGCTTTTTGTTTTTGATAAAATTCATCTGCTGGTACAGGGCTATGGTAACGATGATCAGAAAAATTGAAATGAAGAATTGGAAAATCACAAGCGTGCTTCTCAGAAAAAAAGAATTGGGTCCGGTAGAAAAGTTACCTGTCAACACCTTAACGGGTCGGAAACCTGATAGTACCATGGAAGGGTACAGGCCGGCAAAAACTCCAACCACCATCGCCGCGATAATCATGAATAGGTAAAATTCGATATGATTCCAGGGGATGCTTAAGGACAGGCCGGTAAAATTATTGAATGGCTGAAGCATAATATCGGTGAGTGCCAATGCCAGGAAAAACGACAGGATGCTTATGATCATTGACTCCGCCAGGAATTGAAATATAAGGGATAACCTGTCCGATCCCAGTACTTTTCTGATGCCCACTTCCCGGGCCCTGTTGGCTGACCTTGCCGTCGCGAGGTTCATAAAATTGATGCAGGCAATGATAAGAATAAACAAGGCAATGGCCGTCAGCAGATATATGTTGGCGATATCACCGTTCCCTTCAAGCTCATTCTGCAAATCGGAGTGAAGGTGAATGTTCAGCAAAGGACGAAGGTGCAGGGTAAGTGTATTTCCTCCCGCCTTAAAATCTTCCATGAATGTTGCGCCAAGTACTGAAGCCGCCTGGGGGATAAGGTATTTCTCAACCATATCCGGCAATTTGGCTTCAAGCGCCCCGGGGTCAGCTCCCTTTCGCAGCAGGAGATAAGTATTGTAGGGACTGCCGATCCAGTAATTGTTTTTTGATTCTTCCAGTCCTTCCATCGATAAAAACATCCGGTAATGGAAATGGCTGTTATCAGGAATATCCCTGATCACGCCGGTGATTTTGTAGGCATCTTTGTTATCCTTGATCATTATTTTACCCAGGGCATCTTCACCGGGGAAAAACTGGGCCGCGCATTTTTCACTGATGACCATCGAATAAGGATCTTTCAGGGCATTTTCCGGGTTCCCTGCAATGAAAGGCAGGGTGAATATTTTGAACAGGTCATTATCGGCATATACAACCCGCCATTCGACGGTATTTTCCTCGTCGCGTTTGAAATGAAAAGCACCCATATACCTGAATCTGGTGGCAGCTTCCACCTCCGGGTAATCACGAACAATTGTCTCCGCCATCGGAGGCGTTACGGCGGCCTTGTGCGAATAATTATCCGATAAAAACAGTTCCCAATCCACGCGGTAAATGCGGTCGGCATTCACATTGTATTTATCAAAGCTGAGTTCGAATCGTACATATAACAATATGATCAGGCATGCCGTGATGCCAATGGTCAGGCCGAATATGTTTATAATGCTGTAAAATCTATATTTATTCAGATTCCTGATGGCTATGATAAAATAATTCCTTAACATTTATTTATTCCCTTATTTTATAGTCCGCACAAAAAATTATCATGGTATATCCCTTTGGAAGAGGACCGGCCCAGGCATCTTGTTTAAGAAGCATAACAGTGGGTTATAGAACTTGAACGATTCCGTGGATCATTCCGGATTACCTCTAAGCAAACGGGATGCCATGAGATAAAGGTCAGTATTTCAATACATTACGAGTATTGATTTATCCGCCGGATGTACGATTTCAGTCAATGGCGGTCGATTCCGGACGGGAGGGGATTAAAAAACTGCTGTTTACAGTTTGATTTTAAAACCGCCATTAATGATAAACCCATCCACGGGAGCATAGATATCCCTGAACCGGGGATCATCAATACTTCCCGTGAAGATCGTATCAAATGCAGTTTGCCTTGCATCCAGAAAGTTTTCAAAGTTGAGGAAAATTGAAAAATGTTCCCCAAGCATTTTTTCGGTCATCAGCCCCAGGATCCAATACGACCTTCCGGTTTGCCCGTCTCCCAATTTCTGCGGACTGAAATAGTAAGCTTCAAACCCGATCCACAGGCTTTCCTCCCTTTCGTACATCAGTACATTGTTCAGGCGATGCCTGGCAACCAAAGGAAAAGGTGTGGTGTTGCCGCGGTAATGTTCATTTACATTGGAATATGTGTAACCTGAAAAAAGTTTGAAGTGCCGGTAGGTGAGCTTCATATTCATTTCCACACCTTTTGTGTCAACGTAGCCATCGGGTTGCAGGAATTGAAAAAAACCGCTGGTGTTCTCGCTAAGTACAAGCGGGTCATTGATCCTCGTGTAAAAAAGCAGGATGTTTGTTGTCAACAATAGATCTTCGTTGATGGCTGCTTTGTAATTCATGTCCAGATTTCCTCCGATGGAGTGTTCAGCGGTGGTACTGGAGACATCAATGGGGAGCACATTCCTGAAATGCAGCCGTTCCGTTTCTTCGGAGAAAATGGTGGGTGTTCTATACCCCAGTCCTCCCCCCAACCTGAACGTGAGTGCCCGGTCCGGTTTGTACATTACCGATATTCTTGGCAGGGTGATAAAACCGTATTCAGACTGGTAATCAGTCCGGAATCCTGTCTCAATGGATATTTTTTCCGATGTGTTCCAGGTATTCTGGAGGAATACACCCAACGTGGCATTCCGGTAATCCAAAGGCTGGTCCGATGTACCCTCAGATTGGATAAATTTATCCGTCCAGAGATTAAGTCCCATCACCCACTCGGAACGGTTTTTAACATGTGAAAAATTAATTTCACTGAATGAGGAGCGTTGAGTTCCTGAAAAAATATATCCGGGAATTTCAATTGTTCTTTGATAATGGCTGACACTGTTTTTAACCTCAATTTTTGCATAGTCTGTCAGTCTGTGTTCAAGACCGAGTTGTGTGGATATCCGGGCTGTTTCGTTTTCTTCAAAGTAGGCATTCTCAGGCTGTTTACCCTTCACATAATCCATATTGCCTCCCAACCGGTTTTCGAAAATGATGTTTGTTCCGGCATATAATTCGGTACGGTCGTTGAAATAGATGAACAATTTTGGATTCAGGGTAAAACGGTCGAACCCGGGAATGGCAGTCAGACCGATATCCGCCGGATCATACGGTGTACCCTTGTTGTATGATGCGAAGATGGTCGTTCCTGTTTTACTGAATTTCTCTGAATAAAAACCACTGAGATCCAGGCCCAAAGCCGAGGTTCCATTAGCCATAAAACTAAGCTCCCGTTGCTCTTCGGGTGTTTTAGAGATCAGGTTAACCAACCCGGCCATGGCTCCGCCACCATACAGGGTAGATGTTGCACCCTTAATCACTTCAACGCGCTTTAAATCAAGCGGGGCAATCTGCATCAGGCTCAAACCGCCTGAAAATCCTGCATAGAGCGGCAGCCCATCCCGGAGCAACTGGGTATACCTGCCGTCCAGGCCCTGTATACGGATGCTGGAATTGTAGCTGGTCGCGGAGGTTTGCTGGGTTTGTATGCCGGTACTTTCATAGAGAAGCATGCGGATTTCCCCTGGTTTCATGTTTCCTTTTTCTGCAAGTTCTTCTCCGGCTATATATTCCACCCGTGTAGGTATGTCTTCAATCGTTCTGCTGCTTCGGGTAGAACTGATCGTGATTTCTTCCATTTCTTCTGAATCGGGTGATAGATACAAAGTCTGATGGTTCAGCGACCCGGCCAATGGGAATGCGAGTTGAAGATCAAGTGTTTCATAGCCAAGGTAGCTGATTTGCAGGCTGTAAATCCCATCAGGAATGTCTGGGATGATCACCATACCGTTTTCATCCGATACATTTCCTTTTTCCAATTCGGGGATATGGATGGCAACACCGGTTAAAGGCTCATCTGTAATTTTATCTTTCACGATAACATAAAAGGTATTCTGGGCGTTACCCGTACCGCATACGAATGTTGCCAGGAACAGGATTATAATACTTTTCATTTTTTTTGTATGCTGATTTAAAATTTTAACCTGGAACTGTTGGACCGTAATCAGTCTTAAAGGGATTAAGGGCGGCTTGTCACTTTAAATCAGCCTGGGAGGTTTCAGGGGCAGATGTCTGAAACCATTGGGGTAACTGAACCAATAAAAAATGTTCTGCTGTAAATGATTGAGAGGAATGAAAGTAAATTCAAAGGCAAACTGAAATGATATGCACCCGGAACATGTTCCGCAGGAATAAAAAGGAGAACAGTTCATGCTGTCACCATCACTTTCATCATGAGGGAGATCTGCACATTCATTCTCTACATCCCCCATACAATGATCATCCGGATCACAGCATGGACTTACCGACAGGGTCAGGACCAGTAAAGCCAATATGGATGCAGCATATTTCATCAATGCCAATGTAACAAATATCCAGGTATTATTGCCGGGAAATTATTTTAAGGTTACTAAATTAATTTATCTTATCTACTATATTTTTCAAATTTTTGTATCCTGATTTTCAACTGACCCATGCACCATCGGTGTAAAATCTAAAATCTGGTTTAAAATCAAATAGCCAGGGGACTTTTGGATTAACATTTTCCTGTTCAAGTTATTGATTGATATTCAGGTAGTGTTTCTGCAGGTTTAGTGTTTCATGATCCCGATAGAATGTAACCATGATTGTATCGTTTTTTACTCTAATATCTCCTTCCATATTTGTTAATACATTATTAGCTAATTGGGCTGCTGACCATTGACTATAGGGTTTAGGAAGTTTACTTTTAGGTTGATATCAGGGGAAATTACTGTGGTTGATGCATTGCCGCCCCCGGTTCGATCAGGTTATAAGCGGCTCCATTCATCGACCGGATATAGGAGGATTTACGTTTCTGCAGAACTTTCAGAAAAGTATGCACCCATTCCGGATCTTCGAAGGTTGCCATGATCAGGTTTTCTATCCCGTACAGGCAGGAAAAATCCTGCCAGCATCCCGGTTGGCCGAATCCATTGAAACAGCATACAGGTCCCCTGACCAGTGCCGTCTCCCCGGTTTCACCGGCAATCCGGTTGACAGTGGCCACATCACACCCGGGTGCCGCTAAAAATCGCTGTTTCGGCTTCATCAGGGATTGTAAAAAGTTTATGGTGTCAATTTACGAAAAATAGTTGATCTGCAGCCTTTAACCTGTCCGGTCATCTTGGTTCTTACCCTGAATTTCCTTAATTTGAAAAAATCAATTAAAAAATCTAAAAACATGAATCGCAGGGAAATTCTCAGGCAGTTATCGGTGATCCCGCTGGTTGGAACCACCATGACACCCGACCTGTTTGCCAGCCGGGTTCACCCGCTGTTCCCATCGGCAGAAGAAAACATTTACCGGTCCATAGGGGTTGAGCCCATCATCAATTGTCGTGGAACATTCACCATCCTGGGCGGATCGGTCGAAAGGCCCGAGGTGATCGAAGCGATGAAAGCGGCTTCCGGCTATTTTGCCCAGTATGATGAGCTTGCGTATGGGATCGGTCAGCGGCTTGGTGAACTGACCCAAACGGAATGGGGTGTGGTCACTGCAGGCTGTGCTGCGGCCATGAAACATTTCACCGCAGCCTGTGTAACGGGAGGAAATCCGGAAAAGCTGATCCGCATTCCCGATCTGACAGGATTGAAAAAAACGGAAGTGATCATTCCCCGATATTCCAGGAATGTTTACGATCATGCCGTACGGAATGTCGGAGTGAAAGTCATCACCGTCGACACGCCGGAAGAAATGAAAAAGGCCATCAATGAACGTACGGCCATGATCTATGTGCTCGCCTGCAGCCATTCCCAGCCGGGCCAGCCTTTTTCCCTGGAAGTGATTGCCGGAATGGCCGGACCGCTGGATATCCCGGTTCTGCTGGATGCAGCTGCAGAGGACCTTACCATTCCCCCGGTGCATCTTGCACAGGGAGCTACCGTGGCAGCCTACAGCGGGGGTAAGGCAATTTGCGGGCCACAGTGCGCCGGATTATTGCTCGGTAAAAAAGATATACTCATATCGGCCTGGCAGGCGAGTTCTCCGCATCATGGTCCCGGCCGGGATAATAAGGTGGGGAAGGAGGAAATGATGGGCATGCTGGCGGCAGTTGAAGCATGGATTGCCAGGGATCATGAGGCGGAATGGGAGAGATGGATGTCATGGCTGGACCTCATTTCCGGCAAAATGCTGTCCATCAAGGGCATAAAGACAAGGATCACACAACCAGAAGGGCTTTCCAATCATGCCCCTGTCCTGCATATTGAATGGGATCCTGACGAACTTCATATCACCGGGGAAGAAGTGGCGGAAGAGGTCGCCAGGAACAAAACCAGGATCGCCATCGGAAGCCGCACATCTGATGAATTGACCTCCATCAACATCACCCCGAACCAGATGCAGCCGGGCAATGCGGAGGTTGTGGCGGAACGGCTACATGGCATACTTAAGCAGAAGAGAAAACCACGGACTGACCAACTGACCCCTGCTGCAGCGGATTTAAACGGGCACTGGGAAATAGATGTCTCCTTCCCCAGCAGTAACAGCAGGCATATACTGTTTATCGAACAGGATGGCAACTGGATTCAGGGGATGCATCAGACAGATTTTGAATTGCTTCCCCTGGTGGGTATTGTTGAGGGGAAGGAGATAAAATTGAGAAGTGATTACCGGATACCCGGGAATTCGCTTATCTATCTTTTTTCGGCTAAAATCGAAAATGAAAAGCTTACCGGGTCGATTTATCTTGGGGAATACCTGAATGCCACTTTTTCCGGGAACAGGATCCTGTACAACAACAAAAGGAGAAGGATCACCATTCCGGGCGGACCACCCCTGGCCACATGAAAATGTATTTAACTGAGCAGAACCAGGATGACCGGCAGGGTATTCGCATTGAAACTGCTGGTCCGGCGTGAAGTAAATAATAGATAATCAAGAACTTATGAACATAATATCCCGCAGAAAATTCGTATCAGGAAGCGCAATCCTTGCCGGAACTGCCCTGATGTACAATCCACTTGCTGCCGTGGAGCCCGTATCAAACAAGATCAGGATGGGAATTGCCGGAGGCGGATTCGGACGGTCATTTCAATGGCACGAACATCCCAACTGTACTGTAGAGGCGGTAACTGACCTGAGGCCGGAAAGGAACCGGGCCCTCATGGAAACCTATCGCTGCAGCAAATCCTATCCTTCGCTGGAAGAACTTGTCAGGGACCGGAACATCGATGCGGTTGCGGTATTCACGGAAGGGCCCAATCATGTAAGGCATGTGATCGAATGCATGAAACATGGCAAACATGTGATCAGTGCCGTTCCGGCCTGCTGGGGTACTGTGGAAGAAGCGGAAAAGCTCCTCGATGCCGTAAAAAAATACGGCCTGACCTATATGATGGCTGAAACAAGCTATTATCAGCAGTTTACAATCTCCGTCCGCAACATCTACAGGGAAGGAAAATTCGGGGACCTGTATTACATCGAATCGGAATACCAGCATGACGGGCTGGAGGAGTTGTATGTGGAGAATGGTAAAAGAACGTGGCGTTACGGGGTTGCCCGGATGCATTATCCGACACATTGTGTCGCACACATTACCGGGGTGACGGGCGAGCGGCTTACCGGGGTGGTTTGCCATGGCTGGGGCGATGATGCTCCCTGCCTGAAAGACAACGTATATGACAATCCTTTTCATAATGAATCCGCTTTTTTCAAAACCAGCAAAGGGAATACTTTCAGGGCAAATATCTGGTGGAAGGGAGCCCATCTTGGCGGGGAACGCGCCAGCTGGATCGGTACAGAAATGAGTTTTTATGCAGACAACGGCAGGAGTGGTCCGGCCATTGTAAAAAAGACAGGGAACATGGGCCGTGATGATGCTGGATTCGTACAGGGTGTTCCAAAACTGGAGAACTATGATCAACCGGATTGGTGGAAAACGGATCTGCTGCCAGAACCTTTGCGGCACGACACCGGACATGAAGGCTCCCATACATTCCTTACGCATGAGTTTATAGATGCCCTTGTCAGGGAACGGGAACCCACAGTGGATATTTATGAGGCCCTGGCTTATACCGTTCCGGGGATCATCGCCCATGAATCTGCGTTAAGGGGGGGTGAATTGTTGAAGATCCCGCAATATGAACGATAGAATTTTTTTCCAGAAACGATAACAACCGGATGCTGAATCCTGACTAATACTGATAAAAAATGTATATCCTGAAATATCACAAACTATTCCTGCTCGTCCTGATCCTGATGATTTCCGGACTTGCTCATGCACAGTATGATCTTCTCTTAAAAGGAGGTCACCTGATCGATCCCGGTAATGAGATCAGCGGGATCATGGATATTGCCGTTACCGGCGGGAAGATTGCCCTGGTGGCTCCCGGCATCGATCCTGGCCAGGCCGGAAAAACAATTGACATTTCCGGCTATTACGTTACACCGGGATTGATCGACATGCACGTACACGTCTTCATGGGCAATGAACCGGGTGCCTACATTGCCGATGGTGCCACCAGCGTGATGCCCGACGGGTATACGTTCAGGTCCGGGGTGACCACCGTGGTCGATGCCGGCTCAGCCGGCTGGCGTAACTTCGATAAATTCAGGGAACAGACCATCGATAAGGCCGAAACCCGGGTACTGGCCCTGCTGAATATTGCCGGAACGGGCATGAGAAGCCGTTATGAGGAACAGGATGTGAGTGATATGAATCCGGAAATGACTGCTTATATGATCACCCGCCTCTATCCGGAGATCATTGTGGGGATCAAGTCTGCCCATTACTGGGGGGACTTTACCCAGGTCGACAAGGCGGTGGAAGCAGGCAGGCTGGCCAATGTTCCGGTGATGGTTGATTTTGGTGAACACGATCCTCCCAATTCAATCAAATCGCTTTTCCTTGATCATTTACGTCCCGGCGATATTTTCACCCATACCTTTGCCCATATCGGCCAGCGGGAGCCCATCGTGGATGAAAACGGAAAGGTGAAGCCGTTCGTATTCGAGGCCGTTCAAAAAGGTATCGTGTTTGATGTGGGACATGGCGGTGGTTCATTCACCTGGGAGCAGGCGGTCCCTGCCATCAGCCAGGGCTTTTTGCCGACGGTCATCAGTACCGACCTGCATACAGAAAGTATGAATGCCGGAATGAAGGACCTTTGCAACGTGCTTTCCAAATTTCTGGCAATGGGGATGACTCTTGAAGAAGTGATCACCCGGGCTACGCTGATCCCTGCCAGGGTGATCCACCGGCCGGATCTCGGGCACCTGGGTACAGGGGCTGAGGCCGACATCACTGTTCTGAATCTCAGGGAAGGCGATTTCGGTTTTATTGACATACGGGGTGAAAGGATGAACGGGAACAGGAAACTGGAAGCAGAATTAACCATCCGGGCCGGAAAGATCGTCTGGGATCTCAATGGACTTTCAGCGAAGCCTTATCAGCCCAGATGAATTACAGGTTCACAACGGTATTTACCATCGCGACCTGTATAATGTACTTTGCCGGATGCCGGACACCGGATGTTCTGCCATCGCCGGACCCCGATAACGGAGGCCTATTTTTACCGGAAGGCTTCGGTGCTCTGGTTGTGGCAGACAGTGTGGGCAGGGCAAGGCATATTGCCGTCAACGAAAATGGTGATATTTATGTGAAATTACATTCCTCGGATTCTGTTGACGGTGGTATTGTAGCCATAAGAGACATAAATGGCGATGGGAAAGCGGATATCAGGCAACGGTTTGGTGGCATCAGCGGCGCCAGCAGGAGCTATGGGAATGCAATGACAATCCATAACGGGTATCTTTACTACAGTTCGGCCCTGGTGCTTTACCGTCAGAAACTTGAGCCGGATATTCTGGTTCCTGCCAGTACGCGGGAAGAAGTATTGACCGATGATCATGCGCATGGTGTTCACTGGCACATCACCAAACCGGTAACCTTTGATGATAAGGGACATATGTATGTTCCTTTCGGCAGCCCATCCAATGCCTGCCAGACCATCGATGCCACACCAAACGGCGCACCTGACGGCCAGGGCATTGATCCATGTCCTGAACTGGAAAAACATGGCGGGATCTGGCGGTTTGAAGCGGACAGGACCGGCTTAAGGCAGGAGGATGGTGATTTATTCGCGACGGGGATCAGAAGCGTCGTAGGCATGGACTGGCATCCTGTAGACCAGCATCTGTATATCATGATGCATGGCAGGGATAACCTGCACAGTCTTTATCCTGACCGGTTCACAGCCTGGCAGAATGCCATGTTACCGGCGGAGGAGCTTATCCGTGTTACCGAAAACGGGAATTATGGATGGCCCTACTGTTATTTTGATCAGCTTCAGGAAAAAAAGGTACTTGCCCCGGAATACGGGGGTGATGGGATCCGGACAGGCAGATGTGACAGCATGGAACTCCCTGAATTCGGATTCCCGGGACACTGGGCGCCGAACGACATACTTTTTTACGATGGAGATCAGTTTCCGGAGCGATACAGGTATGGGGCATTTATCGCATTTCATGGTTCAACGAACCGGACTCCCTATCCTCAGGCCGGCTATTTTGTGGCTTTTATGCCCTTTGAGGATGGCAGGGCTACCGGAAACTGGGAGATCTTTGCAGATGGATTTACCGGAGTTTACCCCGTTGTCAGTACAAGCAGTGCTGTATACAGACCGGTGGGGCTGGCAGAAGGACCGGATGGCTCCCTGTACATCACGGAATCAAATCGTGGAAAGGTGTGGCGTGTCATGTATATTGAAAACCGTGAAAAATTCAGTGCCGCTCAGCTGGCATCCATGGAAAGCAGGAAATCCTTACCGCATATCCGGACGCCGGATGTTATTGAGGACAACCTGCAGAAAGATCTCAGCAGGAACGCGCAATTGTATAATTCGCTTTGTGGCCCCTGTCATCAGCAGGATGGAAGGGGAGCGTCCGGCAGAATACCGCCTCTGGCCGGCTCCGAATGGGTGACCGGCGAAAAAATGGTGCTGGTCAACATCGTGCTTAATGGCATGTACGGCACCCTGGAGGTAAAGGGTGAATCCTACAACGGGCCGATGCCGGCCTATGATTTTCTCAGTGATGAGGAACTGGCGATGATCCTCACCTATGTCCGCCGGAATTTTGGCAATAATGCAGGGGAGGTTAGTGTGGAAGATGTCCGGTCGGGAAGGTGAGAAAGGACAACCTTCAGGGTTTTTAACCCGGAAAGTCAAGAATTTTTCCTGCCTGCCCTTTGATCAGCTGAAGCTATGCGAAAGGGATGCAGGCAAACGCCCACAAGGGCCGGTTAAGCTCAATTTATTGATAATCAGAAATATATACAGGGTCGTTAATATATAATTGAAAATTCAATAGCCTGAAAACAGGTGAGTGAAATTGTGCTTGTCGAGTCCCGATACATAGATTGGTCCCGATACATAGATTGGTTTCGAAGCATCGGTCCCGGAGCATCGGAATGTCGGTTATCTAATTGATTATTATTAGCCTACGATAAGCTTCCAATTTAAAATTAAAATTGTTTATGAATAACCGGGGTTAACACCCTGAGGGTTGTCCAGGGATAGGTCGTCTAAGTATAGATCACCAATTCCCGTTCGGCATCCCAGGTCATGCCTTTCACATAAACATGATAGATCCCCGGTTGCGAGAACCCGTCCCAGACCACTTCATGTTTGCCGGGCTCAAGGCCATCGGCTTCCAGGCGCCACACGACTTCACCATGACGGTTCAGGATATCCACATATACATCTTCCTTACCAGGAACTGAAACTTCCATTACCACCCTGCCATCCGTATTCGTTCCGAGTGCCCGGATTGAAGGGGGTTCCTGGGGTTTCACCTTTCCCCTCAGGTTCCGGGAACTGTAATCGAATGGTTCGTCACACATATGATACCTTTCTTCATTCTGTCCATCGTTATTTCTCCGGAGATAACTGGTCAGCAGGGGAGTCCTTTCGAAGGAATCGGGTTTGACTTTTCTGGCCCTGCCTTTTTCCCAGAGATAGACCGGGATGTCGAAGGGGTCCAGCACATCGGAAAGACCCCGTTCGATGCCGATATGGAAGAGCCCGAAATTCCCCGGTTCGTGACCGGCAAGCCAGTGCGCGATGATATCGACCCTGAAGGCATCCTTCCCGAAGATCACCTGGTTGCTCATATAGGTTTTTCCTTTCCCTTCATGGGGACCTCTGCCGAACCCATCGCCATCGAGACCATATATCCCTTCCACCATATTGATCCCCGTTGTCGTTACGCTGTAGGAATCAAGCATGCGCTGGACCCACTGTTCCATGAACAGGCCCCCGCCATAAGGCGGCCGGTCCATCAGGGTATCCCAGCGGGGTATGCCCTGCAGCTTATGTTTTTCATGAAGTTCCCTGACCTTTGACAGATAATCCGTATGGAAAAACGGGTGGTAGCGTTTGTCATAGGTTCTGAAGATATCGAAATGTCCGCCGCAGAACTGATGGAATTTTTTACCCGCGATGCCCTGCAGGTTTTTAATTGCACCGGTGATCCCCATCTGGTGGGACTTGAATTTAGCGATGTTGATCAGGAAAGTATCCGGTGCGGTCATCGGGGCCATAAAGCCTATTTTTTTGAATACAACGCCATCGACATTCCTGAAGATCAGGTCATCTGCACCCAGGTCCCAGAAATCTTTCGAAGACAGATCCCGCAGGTCGAATTGATTTTTTTCCGCCAGCCCGGCCCACCCGTTTTCTTCCCAGGTGTGCGGACAGGCACATTCCCTCAGATAGAATTTCCGGGGCCCTTTTTGTTTTATGCCGTTCAGAAAACCCTCGACGAAATGGCAGTCGGTGGTAATGCCGAGTCTTGATTCCGGATCTGAACCGGGGCCGCTGTTACAGGTCCAGTTGGGTTTGCAGGTAATTCCGGTTGTATTGGCGTATCCCTTACCTTTCGGGGCTTTAACGAACATCCCTTCCGCAAGCCGGTAAGCGGTATCATAGATCGCTTCGGTATCTGTTTTTTTCTCCACGGAAGTCCGATGGATAAACACTGCTTCCGGATGCGCCTTGATGAACGGATGAAGATCAAATCCTTCCGAAGCGGCCGGGAAGGCATTTGCCATACCGGAATTCCCCTGTCCCATCATACCCAACAATCCCGCTGTAGAGGAGACTTTTATAAAATCGCGCCTTTTCATCTTCATTTGAACCCCCTTTGTTTAATCAGTCCCGTTCCCTCTTAAATTCATCTGCTGCCAGGCCATTCTGATCCCACACTACTTTCCCTTCCCGGATGGTCAGTTCTGCCTCAAGCCGCCTGTCTCCCTGCATCACCTGTTTGCGGGTATCTATGAAACCAAATTTACCCTTTTTTATGTTCAGGACGGCAATGTCGGCAACCGCCCCCTCACTTAAATGTCCAAGGTCGGTACGGTTGATGGAATTGGCGGTATTCCAGGTAGCCCTGAAAATAATATCTTCGAAAGCCATACCCAGATTCAGGAACTTCGACATGATGTCGAGCATGTTTTTCATTCCCGAGTTCATGCTGAACCGGTGAAGATCCGAGCCAAAGGAATCGGGCAGAAATCCCTGCTCCATGGCAGGCATGGCAACAGCAAAATGGAACATGGCACCCCCATGACCCACATCGAACCGGATCCCTTTTTCCCTGGCTTCCAGGACATAATCCCTGATTCTTCCTTTTTCATCGAGCAGGCAGGTCCTGTCGGATGCCGTGCAGAATGAATGGGTGTAAATGTCTCCGCGCCGCATACGGGCAAGTATTTCTTCAAGCGGAAGCATGGGGAGATGACACTCCACCAGCAGCGGGACACCGGCCAGCCGGCCGGCTTCCAGCGCCCTGTCAAACGGGGTCCATTCACTCCCCCGGTAATGACCGATTTTCACCCCCACGATGATATCCGGGTATTGCCGTATCACGAGGGAAGTCATCCGGGCGTCCATATCGTTGATATCCTCCTCCGTTGGGAATCCGGTCATACCCGATCCTGCTATGTTCAGAAAAGAGAGTACCCGGGTGATGGAACGGTCAATGACCTGCTCCCTGAAGGCCTGGAAATTCCTCCATCCCGAGGTGCCTGCATCCACGACCGTGGTGATACCCGCTTTCAGGGTAATGTCGTCCGGGGATACGGAGGAAAAGCCATCTGCAAAACCATCGTTACTCCCCACAAAAACATGGGTATGCGGATCGATGAGGCCGGGAACCACATACAATCCGGTGGCATCGATCACCCTGTCAACGTTTTCGGCAGAAATATCCGGGGCTACCCTGAAAATTTTTCCATCGGAAACGGCCACATCCATTGTACTGTTCAGGTTGTTCCCGGGATCGACGACATGCCCACCCTTGATCAGCAGGTCAATTTTCTGAGCCTGCAGGGAATGACATGGCGTGATGAAGGCAATCAGGATCCATATGGCAAATGCCGCGTGGCAGGCATATGATATGATGATTCCGGGCATGACCTGTTATTGATTAAAAATGATGACTGTCTTTTAAATACATGAAAAAATCAACTGCGATCCGGTTCTGCGTTTTGTTGAGAATGACATCATTGTACCGCAGGATATATAAATATACAAATTCAATGCAGATAATAATAGGATTCCTGCTTGATATATGTCATTATTCCGGTCATCTGTATTTTATTTGCATGGTAAAATATCATTATATTGCCAATCATGCAGTTTGAGCAGAATATCTTAGGGTTCAGGTGTATCATAATTTCAGACAGGATGACCATGAAAGATTCTTTAAAGCCTGCCACACTTTTTATCATCGCACTGTTGGTTATTGCCGCGGTGGGAATGAACAATAAAATTGAATATTCCATTACGGGGGATATGCATCAACCGCCTGAAGACCGAGGAAATGCGATTTCGGGGGACAGCGGAATTATGCTAAAAAATGTGAATTCGATCGTTGTGGATCAATATAATGTCAAATGGTTCTCGACGGAAGCGGGCATGGTGAGTTTTGACGGGAGCAACTGGAAGGAATATACTGAAAATAATGAAATTCCCAACAAGGATCTGAAGGGGCTCGCCCATGCGCTCAGTGAGCATGGACAGGAGATCTGGATCGCTTCCCCGGCCGGTGCAACGGTGGTCAGGATGCCTGTGGACGGACAAAACGAAATTGAGACCCTTACCCCTGAAAATTCATCCCTTTTCGGGAGCGATGTGGCGGGTATTGCAGCAGGAAAAAATGCTATCCGCTGGTTCGGGACGGAAAGAGGTATTTCGGCAATGTATGAGGGTAAGTGGCTGACCCTTTCGTACGATATTCATTACCCCGAGGAATTGTTCATGGGTTGGCCCATTACGGTGATTG
>JAGTVG010000243.1 GCA_018224645.1 Cyclobacteriaceae bacterium | reverse complement strand
GTCGTCAGATCTGCAGGATGATTGGTGGTGGTATACGTATAGGCCAGTAAACCATCCTGAGATACACTGAAGCTCCCCGAAGAATAGGGCCGTCCAAGCGTAGTCCCACCGACATTTTCAGCAATTTCAGTAAGTTTTCCATCCAGGGTTAGGTGGGCGATTTTCGTATTCCCACGATCATCATAGGATAAGTAAATCCCTTTCCCATCATTCCCCCACTCAAACTGATCAATACTCCTGTCCAGATCACCTGAAGCTAACCTGATATCAGTTCCGTCAACATTCATTGTATACAATCTGGTGGCCTGGTATCCAAGATAACGGTCATCATAACCCAGATACGCCACCTTTTTTCCGTCCGGTGAAACTGCAGGGTTCCCGTCCGGTCCCTGCCTGTCGGTGATCTGCCTTACCTTCAGGGTAGCCAGATCCACTTCATATATCTCTGAATTAGCTGGATCCAGTTCTCCTTCTTCATGAAGATTGGCCGTAAAGAACACTTTCCTGCCGTCATGGCTCCAGTCAAATCCCCAATGGTCATTTTCCTCAAATGTAAGCTGCCGGGGGGTTCCGCCATCTTTTGACAGGGTGAATACCTGTAAATATCCCTCCTTAAGGTATCCGAATTTATCCTGCTGTGCGTAAGCAGGAACGATACATACGGCAAATAATAAGAATAACAGTATTCGCAAGTCGATAATCAATGATTCACAGATAAAGTTTTATGCCAGTTCTCAGAAATATAATTCACATCTGTCCATACCCTGAACAGATTCCCTGAACAGATCTTCCTGATATCGTCCTCGGTGAAACCATCTTCAAGTAATCTTTCGATCAGGTTTGGGTACATGGATACATCATCCAGTCCTGCCGGCACATGATTCACACCATCAAAATCCGAACCAAGGCCAATACAATCCACCCCTGCGATGGATGCCACATGGCTGATGTGATCGGCCACGTCATCCACGGTTATTTCCGGTAATTCATTTTCGATCTCGTTTTGATTGAAATAGGCAATCTGTTCTTCCGACCCCCATTGAATTTGATTCGCATCAAGATAATCATAGACTTTTTGCATTTTATCCCTGAATTCCTCATCCAGAAAATAGGAACCGAAATTGATATGGATCACACCGCCCTGTTCCGCCAGTTTTATGATCATTTCATCACTCATGTTCCGTTCAAATCCCGGTGTATAATAACGGCAGGAAGAATGGGTTGCAATGACTGGTGCTTTTGACTGTTCAATCACCTGGAAAAATGCGCTGTCGCTGACGTGGGAAATATCGATCAGCATGCCCAACCGGTTCATTTCGGTTATGACCTCACGGCCGAATGGACTCAATCCATTCCAGTGTTTATCCGTATCATAGGATGAATCACAGATCTGGTTCCATTTGGAGTGTGTGAGGGTAATGTACCGGATCCCCCGTTCATAAAAATAGGTGACATTCCGGATATCATCCTCAATGGCCGCCCCATTTTCAATGCCCATCGGCAAACTGATAATCCCTGCCTTGAAATCCGAAATGATATCTTCCATGCTCGAGGCTGCACTGAATTTTTCCGGCCATTTCTCTTCAAATCCATAGACCATGTCGATCAGTTGGTCGGCATAAGTCCTCGCCCCCCCGGTGGTCTGTAAAGTGGCAGGGATATAAATAGACATAAAGGCGGCATTCAATCCTCCTTCCATGGCCCTGACATAATCAAAATGTCCGCCGGCTGTTCTGCCGGAAATGTCTTCCCATTGATTGTCAAGCCGGTAGGGAATATCGATATGTGCATCCACAATAAGCAGTTCCCGGCTCAGCCGTTCCGCATCATCCCTGAAATCAATCCTGACTTCACTTTCATCATTTTCCCGGGATTTATCAGGACGGTCACAGGAAAAGACGACCACCAGAAGCAACAGATAGAGTTTATTTTTCATAAAATTTCACTTTCCAGTATCAGCTTACAAAACGCAATTATACGATAAATTAGGGTCGATTGAATGTGGATTTTATAAAAATTGAAATTTTGTCCGGCTGGGAATCTGAGGATTTTTCCGGTTTCCACTGGCTTAGGATAAGCCTCTTACTCATGCCTCTATGACTTGAAGTCATAGCCTGTAAGAGGAGCCGTTCATGATTTACTTCCTGCTTTTTTTCGCCTTTGGATTGTAATCGAGGGCCAGGTTGATCCAGTATTCAAGATCCCTATCCATGTCAATCCCGGCAGGTTCAACAAGGACGAATCCCTTCATGGGTCTTCCCGTGAAATCCATTTCACGGCATCCTTCCTTTCCCAGGGCTTCCCCGTATTTTTCCGGATCGATCCTTGCCATAAGCGTATTTTTTACAATCCCCACGCACATTTTATCATCTACCATGAAGGTAAGCCCCCCCATCATCTTCTTTTTGGTAAATGGGATGTTCTTCTCATGCAGAATCTGCTGAACGCGGTCTTCAAGTATTTCGTCGTAGGCCATTCATTTAAAATCTTGTTGAAAATAGAAATATAGGAAAAAATCCGGATAAAATCGACCACGGAATCCGGTTGGGAAGATCAGAGGCAGTCTTTTGATACCTGGTTCCTGAATGCATTCCATTGGCGTTGATTTCGGACAGCACGAAGTTTTGATTACTCGATTGAAGTGTTGATTTCCCCATGTTGAGCAGAAAAACGATGCGTGGTTTTATAATCAATATTCAACATAAACCAAACTAATGCCCATCATCCCCGTCCCCCCACCTCATGCCATGACTCGGAATCATGGCATGAGTTGGGGGTATTTCCAACGAATCTTTTTTATCGCTGTTTCTTTCTGGTACCTCCTGGGAGCCGGGATCTTCGGTTTTTTGATCAATCCTCCGATAGCCCTGTATTATATGCAGGGATTGAATACCACACCGGTGCACGGTCATACAGCATTATTCGGTGTGTATGGGATCCTGGGCATCGGATTGATGTTGTTTGTCCTGAAAGGACTGAAAGGAGAAAAACCATGGGATACGAAGGTGGTCGGGTTTTCCTTCTGGGCCATCAACATAGAATTATTATTAATGGTATTGATCAGCGTTCTGCCCATCGGACTGCTGCAGACGATTGAAAGTGTGAATAAAGGCATGTGGTATGCCAGAAGCAGCGAATTTATGCAACAGCCGGATTTGCAAACACTGCGGTGGCTCCGGGTCATTGGTGATACCATCTTTGCGGTCGGTACATTCGCCCTGGCCTGGTTTGTTGCAGGGTTATCCGGAGGATGGAGTTATAAAAATGAAACGGATTGATTGAATCTCAAATCCCTTCATAAGGACATTCAGCCGCGTAGTCCTAAGGCAGATAATTCATCCAGGAATAGCGTACAATCAGAATGTCGTCGAAGGATCGATGCCGGACATTTTTCGGATATGGGTCCATACAGCGTCTGATGGATGGCTTTTGCCTTCCTTTCATCGGGAACGACACAACTGATTTTATCTGCCCGCATGATCCCCGGCACGGTCAGGCTCAGCGCGTGGGTTGGCACATCGTTCAGCGTCGGGAACCAGCCTTCGCCAAGCTGCTGTAACCGGCAGCCTTCATCCAGCTTCACTACTTTAACAAGTTTAGAATCCTTAAAGTCTGCCACGGGAGGATCGTTAAAAGCGATATGACCATTTTCGCCAATGCCAATACAGGCGAGGTCAATGGCTGATCGTTTCAGTAGCGCCTCATACCTGGCAACTTCCTCTTCCGTATTTTCGGCGTCACCCTGTAAAAAATATACATTGGCTGGACGCACATGGTCAAGGATCCGCTCCTTCAGGTACTTTCTGAAACTGGCCGGATGTTTTGATGTCATACCCGCATATTCATCCAGATGAAATACCGTCACTTTGGACCAGGTAATACTTTCCTTGGTATTCAAGGCTTGATAAAAGGAAAACTGGGAAGCCCCTGTGGCCAGAATGATACTGGCACTCCCCTTCCGGTCGATCAGTGATACCAGGATCTGTTCCACATAATCAGCGGCTGCATGACCCATGGAGGTATCATCGGGATAAATTTTTACCCGGAGCAGGTCAACATTCATCTGTCTGAAATCAGTGTTTTGCATTTTTTTAATTTTTAGATCAGGTCAATAATGGCAAAGTAGGTAGTGATCAGGGAAAAGATAATGACGGCGATAAGCCCGTAGCTCATTTTTTTTCCAGCACGGTATTTTCCCATCAGTTTTTCATTCCTGATCATGATAAAGATGGGTATGGCCACGGCAGGCAGGATCATGGCCTGGAATGCCTGCGAGAAAACCATCATGGCAGGCGGCCGTTGTTCAATGATCTGAAGGCCAAAGGCAAATAATAATCCAAGACCTCCAAGGATACGGAAGAGCGGTGACCGGATATCGCGCTCTTTTCCCGCTATGTCACAAATCAACCAGGGAGCGATGAGAATGATCGGGAATACGGTAGATAACCCCGCTCCGGCAATTCCAAGGATAAGAATGAATGCGGCAATTTTTCCGCCTATCGGCTCGAATAACTGTATCATATCAATGGTATTATCCAGCTTGAGTCCCATGACATGCAGTGTGCCTGCAGACACTGCCATGATGATCCCGCTTAAAAGCAGCATCATTGACGCCGAAACAAATGCATCTTTCTTTTCCCCCTTCAGATCCCTGATGGTCCAGCCCTTTTCAGCGACAACCGTACTCCTCACAATAAAAACAGCTGCAGAACAGGTGGTCCCTGCCATGGCGGCAACCAGTTGAAATGCCCCGGGCTGATTCGGAACACTGGGGATCATGCCTCTTGCAATTTCCCTGTAATCCGGTTTAACCAGGAAAAAAACAATGATGAAACAGAGCCCCATAAGGATCACAAAAAAGGTAAGGAACCGTTCGAAAGACCGGTAATGTCCGAACCACAACAGTATAAACAGCAGTATGACCAGTACCAGGGTGATCCTGAACGTGTTTGCCTCACCGAGCCCAAGCAGTTTCCATCCTTCCGCCAGTAGATCTGTAACAATGCCCATAACCCCCATGATGGCCAGCAATTCACCGGTGATCAGTGCGATTAGAATATAAACGGAAAGAGCTGGCCCTATGGAAAAATGGTGCTTGATGTTGAACAAGGCAGTTTTACCTGTCACAAGGGTTACTTTGCCATAGGCTACCATTAAAAAATAGGTGAAGATCGCTGAAAGCAGCAGGGCCCAGAACAGGGTCATTCCGTATTCAGCCCCGGCTTTTGCCATGGTCGTGACACTGCCTGTCCCTATATTATATCCGATCAGGAACAGTCCCGGACCTACCGCCGAAAGAGCGATGAGTATTCTGGCACCAAATTTTTTATCCATTCAATTAGCGTTCGGCAACTACCTTTCCCTGGACTACAGTACGCAGAATGTCCATCTGCCCGTTTTCGATCCTGAATAATATCAGGTCAGCACTTCTGCCTGTTTTTAATTCTCCCCTGTCTGCGAGATTGTACACCCTTGCCGGTACGCCCGAGGCCAGGTTACAGGCATCATCGAGCGGGATATTGACAAGTTTAACCATATTCATGACACCGGACCGGATCGGGAATGAGGCACCCGCAAGCACCTGCTGTTCCGGAAACTGTAACATGCCATCTTCGGTCATCACAACCGTTTTCCCGTCCCATTGATAAGTGCCAGGTGGCATTCCCGCCAGTTTAGTGGCATCGGATACAAGGAAGAGATGATCCGGACCTTTTACCTGATAAAAAACCTTCAATTCTTCAGCGTTCAAATGATGACCGTCAGCGATAAGGGATGGGATGATACCCTTATTGGCCAGTTGGGGCCAGATCGGGTTGTCGTGACGGTGAATGAGATTGGCACATCCATTTCCCAGATGTGTGCTGACGCGTGCACCATTGTTAACGGCATCATTTATCTGTTGTGCCGTTCCATTGTGGTGGGCCAGCGCCACATTGATCCCCTTCAGGGAACAATTCCG
>JAGTVG010000242.1 GCA_018224645.1 Cyclobacteriaceae bacterium | reverse complement strand
GGTACAGCCTATAAAACAAATTATGAAAGGAAATTTAATGCCGGTCTCGACATAAAATATTCACTGACAAGTAACCTGACCATGGACCTCACCCTGAATACTGATTTTGCCCAGGTGGAAGCAGATGACCAGATCGTTAATTTGACCAGGTTCTCCTTGTTTTTTCCGGAAAAAAGGCAATTCTTCGTGGAACGGTCCAGCATTTTTACCATTCGGACCGGCTACCTGGATCAGTTATTCTACAGCCGGCGGATCGGTCTTAATGAAGGTGAGATCGTCCCGATCATTGGAGGCGCACGGCTTGTCGGCCGGGCTGGCAAATGGGATATCGGTTTTATGGACATGCAGACCAGTTACCATGAGTACATGGATGAAGAGGCTGATTCCCTCGTACAACTTGAATCGACCAATTTTGGTGTGTTGAGGGTCAGGAAACAGGTTTTTAATCCCACGAGTTATGCCGGCGGTATGGTCACGAGTAAAATCGATGTGAAAGGTAATTACAACATCAATGCAGCATTGGACCTGATCTATAATCCGTTCCGGAATGATTATATGACCATGAATTACGCGCATACGTTTGACAGTGAAATACCCTTGACGAGCCATATTTTCGATCATGGAAAATTTTATTTCAACTGGATAAACCGTTCCAATATCGGATTGACTTACGATTTTATTTTTTCCAGGTCCGGGACAAAATATGATCCTGAGATGGGTTTTGAACTTCTGGAAGACCATGCACAGTTTTATGGTTTAGTGGGATACGGATGGGTTTATAATGAGGAAGATAAAAAGATGCTCAACCAGCAGTTGATGGTCTGGACCAGGATCAATAAAAGAAACGAGGATTTTACCACGGATATTTCAGAAATTTCCATCGGTTATAATTTTTCACTGAAAAATGGCTTCAGGGCAAACTTTGATCTTTTTCAGAACCATGAGAACCTCACGGAACCATTTGATCTTTCCGATGAAGTGTTTTTCCCTGTTGGATCGTATGATTATATCAGGTTTGTGGGAGGCTTTGGAACGCCTACCAATAAATTGATCATCCTGAACCTTCAAAGTACGGCGGGCACCTATTATGATGGCACCATATTTTCCCTGGGCCCTGCTGGCATTACCCTCAGGCCCTCCTCAAGTTTTAATTTAGGTGTGGATTATCAATATGATCAGGTTGATATCACGGACAGAAGCCAGCATTTTAAATCGCACCTTGCCAGGTTGAAAACAGAGCTGACCTTCACCACCAAACTCTCTCTGATGATGTACTTTCAATACAATACCAATGATAAATTCGGCATCAACAACATCCGTTTCCGTTATAACCCAAGGGAGGGAAATGATCTTTACCTGGTTTACAATGGAAATTACAATACCCATATTCACCGGGAAATTCCTGATCTGCCGGCGATGGACCTGAATACCTTTACGGTTAAATACACCTATACCTTCATATGGGATAAATAATACCTTTGGTTCGTGACGCTGATTCAAACCGAAACCATAGGAGTTAACGACGCATCGACAACTCTGCAAAATGTAATACCGTTCTTTAAATCAATCCGGTTTTAATTGTTTATGCGGCTGTTTATCAGATTGATAGAAATGATTTGTATGACCCGGATAGGAAAAATACAAGATCAGAGGCAAAATGTTTTTTCAATTCGAACAACCCGAACTAATGTTATAAAAAAGTCATGCACTCCAATGTGTAAGGCAACAATTCGATCAAGACAGTTTTTTACTTTATAAAGAAACTTCTTGGTAGAAAAGATCCATGCATAAGTTTCATTGACCTTCAAGCATTTCCTTGATGTTTCCCATGGCTAGGTCCGCTTCACGTTCATTTCGTTTCAGTATGACTTTTTCAGCGAGCCTGCCCAATACAGGTACAGGAACAGTATAATCGATAGTAAGTTCCACAGAAGTTACTTCACCTACAGATTTCAGTTTAAAGTCAAAAGTGCTTTTAACTCCTCCTTTACTGTCTGTTACAATCCTTTCATTAGGAACAAGTTCGGTAATCGTTGTTTCTCCCTCCAGCAATATCCCGGCCATTTTATAGGTCCACTTAAAACGATCGCCAACATCGGATCCGGTTATAACCTTAACCTCAATCATACCAGGCATCCATTCAGGCTGATTACTTGGGTCTCTGAGATAGTTGTATACTTTCTCAACATTTACATTGATTGTGATGCTTTTTTTTACAGTTGCCATAAGGTTGTCATTTATTTTTTTAGTCAGTCTCTTACTGCCAACAACACCAATCATAATTTACGATTGTAATTAAAAAATTCAAAGTAAAAATTCGTTAAAAAGCATTGCTTAATGCCTATTTCAGGGAATTTACGGTGTAGTATCGATATGTGACGAAACCTGAATTATATGAGTCCCAAAGAGAATTTGTTTAGCTGAAAAGGTCAGTTATGGTGAAATTAAAATTCCATCATTGTTTTCCGTGTAAATAATTCCGAACATTTACATGTTGAGGGCCAGAAATACATTTTTCCCAAGTCTGTTTTCCTATAAATCATAATTTAGTTCGATAAATACCCTGAAATGATACCCTCCTCGATCCCAATATGCCGTATGATTGTTTTATATATAGCCAGTTTATGTAACATAATTGCATCCATCAGGGATGTTATGGATGAAGAGGTCCCAGCAAGGGGACCGGAAGACTGTACTCCAGTGCATAGGTATAGCGGGTACCTCCGTCTTCCGGTTTAAAAATCCAGAAAATTTTGTGGGGTAGCCCGACTGGTCCATCCTTGATTTTCAACATAATCCTGAATTTCAGTTTCCAAGGTCACGGTCATTCCCATCATTTGTGCTTTATAGACATAACGGGCACCATTTCCATGGTCAGTTTCCGTAGCCGGAGTAAAATCTGAAACTCCCTCGAACCATTCCGGCCATTTCCGCAAGTCGAATTCATACTCGAATACTTCTTTTAATGGAGCTGCGACAAGGATGCTTCTTTCAATTCGAGTCATTTTTTCAATTGATTGAAATTAACGATCATTAATTTGGTATGTTTGGGAAATAGTATAAAGAATAGGAACGGAAACGGGTAAAATGGGAATTTTTCCAGCCGTCAGCGTTTCCCGGAAGGATAACCATCAGCATTTTATCGCTTTCAGCATCTCCCGCAAGGAGTGGCTGACGAATCATATATAAGGTTTTCATGACCAATCGTCAAACTCTCCTCAAGAAGACGATGATGTCGGTAGGGAGTAAATTGCACATTTCTAATTCCTAAACCCTGTATGGCTCCCTCATCTCCCGGATAAACAGCTTATTGCCTTCCTTATCGTTGACCACCTCGCCTTTCCGAGGATCCCAGGTTACCCGTTTCCGGGTCCTGATGGCTATGTCGCCCATATGACTGATTGTATCGGATATGATCGCCTCTTCCAGCGGACAGATTTCCTTCTGCTTTCCATGGATAACATCCAGGAATGCCTGGCCCATTGAATGGTTGTCCCGAGTCAGCGCATTCAATTTACCGTGTATTTCCGGAATATTGGATTGAACGGAATTCCTGCTCAAGGATATCCAGCCATTTGTCCCATAAAAAGTGGTGCCATTACTTTCCTTTTCATCCCGGTGCGCGATCACATTTTCAGCCGTATCCATGCTGACAAATTGCACTTCCAGTCCATTGGCATAGATGTATTTTACATCCCAGGAATAAATATTATCATAGATACCCCCCTCCGACCAGAATTTTCCTGTCCCTTCACAGCTGTATTTCCCTTTTACCTGCTCCTTTAAAGCCCATACCAGTACATCCAGCGGATGCGCCCCCCAGCCTGCAAGAAACCCGATGCTGTAATCATACTGGAACCATGAACTGTTGTTGGTAACCCTGTCCGGGCAATAGGTGTTCAGAGGTGCAGGCCCTGTCCACCGGTTAAAATCAAATCCATCGGGCACCGGAACTTCTGTACATTCCGGGGAACTGACGGGATTTTTACCCGGACACCATACCGAAACTTTTTCGATATCCCCTATTTTGCCTTCCTTTATCATGGCTATTGCCGCCTGCATATGTTCATAGGTCCTCTGCTGGGTGGCATAATGGAAACGGACATCCTTGTCAGCTACAGCCTTTGCCAGTTTTTTATAATCAGGATAACTTAATCCAAGTGGTTTGGCCAGCATGATATGTTTTCCTGCCCTGGCCGCTCTGATGGCTGCCGGCACATGCCAGTGATCCGGTGTGGTGATGTGAACTGCATCGATGTCCTTTCGTTGCAGAATCTCCTCAAAATCGAGGTAAGATTGACATTCCGTTGCACTGACTGAATTATCCCTATAATACTGGCCGATCTGTTTGGCCCACGATTCCCTGCGATCCCTGTGAACGTCACAGACGGCAATTGAGTTGGAGCCCTGGAGGGGTAAAAAGTAGTTTTTCAGTTCCCACCCTCCCCGGTCGCCCACACCGATATGGGCAATGTTTATCCGGTCATTAGCGCCATGCCAGCGGTTTCTGGCAGGAAGAATTGCAGGGATCATCAATATACCCGCCATTCCTTTCATACTGAGTTCTGTAAATTTTCTCCTGGAAACCGGTTTTCCGGCATGAGATGATTTTTTCATATGGTTTTTATTTAGCATGAATTGAAATTCTGACACGATCAATTCCTGATGTAATGATCATACATGGCATCAAGTTTTTCCCCGGATGTTTCCCCGGTGATCCACACCCTGTATTTGAGGGTAAGCGATTCGCCTTTTTCAAGCGTTATATTTTTATCATATATTGCCGCAGGCGTGAAAAAGAAAAATGGGATGGACGGATCTGTTGCGTAATACCACCTTGTATAGGGCGTTGTATGGTCCGGATGCTGAAACATGGAGATCCCAACCTGCTCTCCTGTCAATGAATTGAAACCCATATAAAACCAGGGGCCTTTTGGAAAATCCGGAGGTTTCACAGGAGGGATACACACAGCTTCCGTAAAATCCTGGTTAAACCGTACCGTCAACCCGCCATAACCTCCCCATGATTGTCCGCCCGGTTCACCCAGAATCGGTGTGCGGTCCAGGATCACATCACCAAAGGCTGCAGAAAAAGTATGCTGATAATCGATATAATATTGCCCCAGGCTATCCGGACAGTGTATCAGAATATTCCTTGTTTCCCTGAGGACAGGATCCATGCCTTCCGGATGATACAAAAATTCGAGGTCTATGCCGGTAGAAAAATCAGGATTCCTGCGGATGTCCAGCCGGTCCAATGCGGTTATTCCTTCTGAACGGTATCCTGTTTTTTCTGTTTTGAATTCATTCCGGTACTCCCAGTAATTTATCCCGTTGATGAATTTCCAGGAAAACCATAGTCCGGGATGCCAGGAATGATCGGCCGGGCTTTCACAGGTTAACCGGTTATTTCTGAGATAAAGCGGATGAAAATAGGTCTTGCCAAACCTGTTCCTGAAATTATATTGCCAGATCATGTTTGAGTTCAGCAAAAACTGAAGTGAAGTATCGGTTTCCACCCAGTGATAATCCTGCTCAGCCGATCCCCTGATTGTTAAAAGGTCCCGGGGAAGTTCAAGGGTCACCTTTCCCCGGGCTGCCCATTCCGTTCCCCTGATCATTAAAGTCTGAAACCCAGTATTGAACAGGGCTCTTTCATCATGGCCAAGGATGGTATAAAAGCTTCTTCCCTTACCAATCCTGTTGACAAATACAGCATCCCCGTTGATCGGATGCCCATCACTTTCATCCAGGGCCGTTATCCCGGCCAGTACTTCAGCATCCGGATGGACATCCGTTTTTTCCCATACCTCATCCATAATAAAAAAGTCGGGGATGCCTTCCGTAATGGGATGCTCCTGGCTGATCCGGGTGATCCTGGCACGTGTGGGTAAGCCATGGGCTGTTTGGGTACCCCACCTTCCAATCCCCAGCCGGTGATAAATTTCTGAACTGTAATAAGAGGAAGCCCCCGCATGAAAGAAAACCATTCCTCCGCCATTTTCAACAAATTTTAAAAAAGCTGCCTCCTGGACACTGTCCAATAAAATATCATTCTCCGGCCAGTTGTTCCAGTTGCTGACAAGTACATCAAAATTTACCAGATCATCATATTCAAGGGTATCCGGTTTTTCGGTCACGCTGACTTTAAAAACAGGTATCTCCACGTACATTTTATCCAGAACGGCAGTTGTTTTTTCCCATTCATGATTGTTCCTGCCGCTGAGGATCAATACCCTTATCCCGTCATTATTTACATTCTGAGTGCAGGAATTCAGGGAAAGAAATAGAAACATAAAAGTCAACCAACGTAACAGGTGTATTTTTTCACATTCCCATACCTGGCATTCAACCGTTTGTGAATTCCACAATTTGATAAAAAATCCCTTTTGCAGTGTGTTCATTAATGTAGTTTAAAAAATCCGATCCAATACTTTATCAAGTTACGAAGCAGCGTTCATTTAAAAAAGCTAAAGCAGGATGGAAAAGCTATCAATTTAAAGATTTGAAATTTCTATGCCTTGAGGAGTGAAGGTATAGATATCGTCGGTCAGCCCTTCAAACCACAAATTTTTTCTGGTTTCCCAATACCAGCCCGACCAGTTTAGATGCGGGGATGGCCGTGTAGCGGCTTCAGAAAACGGTTAAGTTCAGCCAGGAACCGGAAATTTGAGGAGGAAGCCACTACGGAGGGCCTGCCCCCGATAATATAAAGCCTGTTCATTTTCACCTGCCTGCATCTGGTAATCCGTATGGCAGTTCCTAACCCATTTATCCGTTCAACCTGAAAAAATCCCTGATGATTATCCATTCCCCTGAAAATTATATTAAATTTAGGTAGTTTAATTTCATGGGTGGGTGACCTGATGAAAAACCTGATTTTTTATTTACTTGAAACTGAAAAATTAACCTGGAGAGAATATGGAAACACGTCGCGAATTTCTGAAAAAAACAACCGCTTTGTCGGCAATGGGATTATTTTCAAATTGGGCCATGGCTTCCACCACTGCTGACAAACTCGGCAAGGTACTTCCCATGCGGCAGATAGTCCGGAATGGTGAAAAATCCACGGCCTTTGCCCTGGGTGGCTATCATGCAGGGATTCCGGAACCCCCTGAGGCCGAAAGACTGATCGAACGTGCCATTGAACTGGGAGGCCGTTTTTTTGACAATGCCCGGGTATATCACCGTGGCCGTTCCGAAGAATTTTATGGCCGTTTTCTGACACCAAAGTACCGTGAAAATGTATTCATCATGACTAAAAGCGCCTCCAGGAATGCGGCCGATGTAAAAAAAGACCTTGATCTTTCCTTATCAGCCATGAAGACAGATTATCTCGATCTCTGGCAGATCCATACCTTCACCACGAAGGAGGATGTGGATAACAGGCTTAAGGAAGGTATACTGGATGTTTTCCTTGAAGCAAAAGAACAGGGAAAAACACGGTATATCGGTTTTACCAGCCATCAGAATCCATCCACCATCATCTATTTCCTGGATATTTTAAAAGAACGTGGATTGGAAATGGATACCTGCCAGATGCCTCTGAATGTATGTGATCCCAATTTTGAATCATTCCAGTATGGTGCCCTGCCGGCGCTGCTTGACCGGGAATATGGCGTGATCGCCATGAAAACCATGGCGGGCGGCAGCATGATGGGAAAACGGATCGATACGACCCCCAGGGAAATAGCCACCGAGGACATTCCGGATGTGGTGGGTAAAACCGGGATCACCTATGCCCAGCTTCACCAGTATGTTTATGCACTTCCTGTTTCTTCCCTGTGCAGCGGCTGTGATACGCTTCAGAAACTGGAAGACAATGTGGCTGTTCTTAATAAACTGAAAAAATTGTCCAAAGACGATATGACTCGCCTGGAATCCATGGTGAAACCATTCGCCGGTTATCACGTGGAAAATTACAAAAGGGTATTTGGATAGATTTACCCGTTCAATTGGGTATTCGGGAAACGGGGTATTTGGTAAACCACCGGGTATTTGGTGATTCGCCGGGTATTTGGTGAACAGCAGGGTATGTGGTTTTTGGTTATGCGGTGAACTCGTTAAATGGAAGCAGGGAAAATTTCAGGGATAAAGATCCCCGGCGGAAAACCGGCCGGTAAAATTATCAGAAATCGGACAAGCAGTATTCGAGCCTTTCAAAGGGGATATCCCGAGGCATTCACCAAAAATCTTTTTGGGATTTGAGGGTAATGACAGGAAACCGGAATATTTTGAATGCTACCCCGGAGGGCTTGTATTATGATAGCAGTTCGTCGATAGTTCCCTGAACTTCCTGATGTGTTCCATGAGTCCTGACTGAAACAGTCTCGAATGCTACTTATTCAAGCCGGAAATCGACCCTGACCGGCAGATGATCCGAAAGGATCCAGGTTGTATCATTGTTTATGATTTCCGCACTGATGACGCGATCTTCAAGGTTTCTGCTGACAAACACATAATCCAGACGTCTTTGATCTCCATGTTCTCCTTCTTTTTCGATCCTTGAAGGAAAACTGCCCGTGAATGAATAATTTTCAGGGCGCAACCGGTATTCCAGGTCCAGGAAGCCGTTATCCATTAATTTCTGAATGACCGAGTAATCAAGCTTCCCTTCCTTTAGATTTTTTTCATTGTTCGCCACATCCCGGTCCTGAAAAAACGGCTCAAGCCTGCCATGGGCATAATAAGCCGAATCCACCGGTGAGAACGTATTAAAATCACCGGCCAGGATGATCCTTGATTCCTGCGGCAATCCCCGGATATCTTCCAGGATCAGATCAATTTCCCGTCCCCTCGTTTCCCAGTTGCTCGGATGGAGATGGATCACGTAAAAATAAATGCCCCTGATCCTTGCCCGTATCACGCCATGATGATGTCCTTCCCGGAAACGCTGGACATCTTCAATAGGATATCGTGACGTAATCCCGGTCGGGAAACCTTCCTCCTTCAACAATACCGAATAATCATGCCCCCATTGCCTTGCATCCGCAGCCAGTTTTTCAGGTGTATATTCATTGAGTTCCTGTAAGGATACGACATCGGGATTCTGTCCCTGCATCCATCCCAGGTACATATTTTTCCGGTCCGGTACCAGGGTAAAACCATACCAGACATTGTAGGTGATCAGTCGCATCGCAGTTGCTTTTGATGTTTCTGTTTCCCTTTTCCCTGAACAGGAAAGCATTAAAAAAACAGAAAAAAAAACCGTAATTTGTTTCATGACTCAACAATTAAATAAATCCGGGGCTAATTCCCAATCATCATCAGATATATGTTATGCGCCTGAGCTGATCATTTATTCACGTTCTACATTAAAATTCCCTTAATTCCCGTTTCTGACAGTAAATTTGGTTTTATCGGTATAAGAAACAGGGAAAGGCGCACTCCATGTTTTCCAGGCCTGTAAAAGAGAACTGACCATTTCCGGATTTGAACCGGACAGGTCCGATTGTTCTGCGAGATCATCCTGCAGGTTGAATAATAACTGGCTCGTATCCGATTCAATGATCAACTTCCAGTCTCCTGCCCTTACAGCACCCTGATTGTGTGTCATCCAGAACAACGTATCATGTGGCGGTTCATGGTTTTCTCCACTGAGATGGGGCAGAAGATTTACCCCGTCATAGGTGTTTTGCCTGTTATGCTGAACACCCGCTGCCTCACAAATGGTGGGAAACAGATCGAGGATGCTGCTTAATTCGGAATACACCCCCCCTTCATCCAATACAGCCGGCCACCTGATAATAAAGGGTTCCCTGTGACCGCCTTCATATGGCTGACCTTTATGACCCCGTAACGGACCGGCAGAACCCAGCAGGGTTTCCGGCCAGCCTTCCGGCCATCCCGGGATATAACTGCCACCCCTTGCCGGGCCATTATCGCTGGCAAAGATCACCAGTGTATTCTGATCCAGACCCAGTTCTGTAAGCCTTACGAGGATTCTGCCAACATTTTCATCCATGGAAGTCACCATTCCCGCGTAGATACGGTTGGGTTCATCTCCCAGATCCTTGAAAATCTCCTGATATTTTATATCTGCCTGTAAGGGTGTATGGGGTGCGTTATAGGCAAGGTATAGAAAAAACGGATCCTCCTGATGCTGTTCAATAAAATTTATGGCATGCCTGGTGAGCCGGTCTGTCAGATATTCCGCCTCCGGCCGGGGTGGACCCCAGCCATGTGGTTCGATTCTAAAATTCGGCCTGTCAACGCCCGGATATGTTCCATCTTCATCAGGATAATAGGCGCCTTTCCACATCATGACATCAAATGCTTCATCCACATAGGGACGGGAATCCGGTGCAACATTCCATTTCCCGATATGTCCTGTGACATATCCTGCACTCCTGAGTACCTCAGGCAAAATTTCCAGTGAATCCGGTAATTGCCAGCCGTTTGTATCCCATAAATCAGGGTTCCAGTAACAACCCAGCCGTTGCTGGTAGATCCCCGACAGCAGGCTCACCCGGCTTGGGCCGCATACGGAACACGTTACATGGGCATCTGTAAAACGAATGCCCTCGGATGCCAAACGGTCAATATGTGGCGTTGGAATATCCTGCCCGCCATAACAACCCAGGTCACCGTAGCCGAGGTCATCAGCAAGGATCAGAAGGACATTGGGAGGCTGTATTTCGTGTTTTCCGGATTCAGGCGAACAGCCAATTTCAATGGCCAGCATTACCATGGTAATAAAAAATATCGGCCGGCGATTTGAGGATGATAATCGGGATAATCGCATCATAAAAATTTAAGTTAATCTATTCGCCCACAAATAATGATATTTCAACCCATTCCAACATTCAATATCCCGCACGTAAGACCCTGAATATTGGGGGAATCCGGATAATTCCCGCGAGTCCTTTCCAGGAAACCCGGTAGGCGGATTAGGAGGCGAATATTTTTCAACCGCTGTCATTATCCGGCATCTATCCTTTTAATCCTTCAGTTCCATCAACCGGATATTCCGCCATTTCACCTCATAGGGCGTAGTATCGTTGCCAACATCATGGACCTGGAGTCCTATGATACCCTTCTGTGTCATTGCATCCTGGATATTGGCAGTCTGTACTTCATTCACCCGGGTTTTGATGGATTGACCCCTGCATTCAACTCGGTATTTATTCCATTGACCATCCTTGAAGGCTTTACTAGCTTCTGTCCCTTTTTTGATCCACCATTCCGGGATCATTGCCCTGCGGGCTTCATCATAGATCCCGCCTGAGGTCCCCACATCAGCCCCGGCTATTTCAACCTGGTAACCATGTACACGATCCTTGGGCACCTTCATTGCCTTCAGTTCACCATTTTCGTTCCTCAGCCAATAGGTAAGTTCTTCCGGGGCAATCCTGCTGCGGTCCTGAACACCGGAATTTAATTTTGGATCCACCATCACCTCGAATTCGAGGATAAAATCACCGTACTCCTTATCTGTACAAAGGAAGCTGTTAGGACTGTTTTGAACAGCCGTCCCCACGATGGCATTATCCTCAACCCTGTATTTTGCAAACCCGCTGTGTACCGACCAGCCTTTTAATGTCTTCCCATCAAAAAGATTAATCCATTTACCCTGCTGCGCTGAGACGGGAAAACCAAAAAGGCAGGTTAAGATAAAAATGCTCAATAATTTTTTCATGTTTTGTGATTATAAAATAAAAAATGATACCGAAATTTGACGAAACTCGCGACGAAACTCGTACTACGACTTAAGTCGTAGTACGAAGTTAATACTACGAACAAAAAAAACCTGAATTTTATCGATTTTCACTCCAAAATCGGCAAAATCCAGGTAAAATTCACGTTATCCCAGCAGTTGCTCCCTGTTTTCGTAAACTTTCGTGATCGCGTTGACGATATCGTCCATATCCTTCCTCGTGCCAAGCAATACACTCTGGTATAATGTGCAACTTTCTTCACATAGCTGGTCATTGCCAGGCAGGACGTTTTCTTCACGCCATTCTTTCAGCCTTTTTACTCCATAAATACGTTTGTAACCTTTGGAGGATAATGCTTCTTCGATCAACCCGTCACTGTTCTGAGGTCCATAGCCATTGCTGAGAGGAATCCCTTCCGCCTGAACAGCCTTCAGGAATTTATCACGGGGTATATTGTTAAATTCCTGTTTGATATACCTGAATGGATACAGATGATAAGCCGACGCCTCGGCACCACTCACAAGCTTATAGGGTTTGATCCCGGGAATATCCTTAAGTTTACCATCGAGGTGCCGGGCATTTTCCTCTCTTGTGGCCGCATCCGAAAAAAACCGTTTCATCTGCGACTGTAAAATCAATGCCTGGACATGCTGCATCCGGAAATTCAATCCCCTAACAGGATAATTGGAGGGTCCTTCGATACTCCCGAACCGGGTACCGCAATTGTGATAGGAGGTGCAAAGGTCCATCATATGATCATCATTTCCTACCACGGCTCCTCCCTCACCTGCCGGCAGATGTTTAGAGTTCTGAAAGCTGAAACAACCCAGATCACCCCATAATCCTGCATTTTTTCCTTTGTATTTTGCCGACCATGCCTGGCAGGCATCTTCGATCACCTTCAGGCCATTATTTTTCGCGATGGAATTGATGGCTTCCATATCACAGGGAAGGCCATAGATATGAACGGGCAGAATCGCCGATGTCCGGTCAGTGATCCTTTCCTCGATCTTCCCCGGGTCCATTAAAAAGGTCTCCGGATCGGTATCCACAAATACAGGCAGGGCTTTGGCTGCGAATACCGCATTATAGGTGGCAATAAAAGTGTAGGGGGATACAAGCACCTCATCTCCCGCATCCACACCTGCAGCGTGCAGGGCAATCATTAATGCGGTGGTGCCGCTGGCAGTGGCCAGGCAACGTTTTGCACCAATGAGTTCTGCATATTGTTTTTCGAAATCCTGGCAATAATTTCCCCAGGCCCGGTACCACTTTCCGCTCCTGTACATATCCACGATACTTTTTTCTGCTGATTCATCCCAGATGGGCCAGTCAGGCCAGTCAGCCGTCCGGACAGGATTGCCTCCGGTGAGGGCCAGTTTATCCTTTACGGAAAAGGAGGAACCAAATGCAGTTAAAGGCCATCCGGCCATGGTAGCAATGGCACCGGCAGAAGTAGTCGCCAGCACCTGCCTTCTGGTAAATTTCGCAGTAGTCATAATCTTAATATTATTATTTCAAAAAACCGGATAAAATTCAAATCTATTGATCTTCAAAACCGATGACAGCGGATAGCCAGATCATGCATATATCCATCCTGTGATCACCTTTTCTGTTATGCGTTATATATTCCTGAAAGATAGGGTATTTGACCATATTTATCAATGGTTTTCTGAAAGGCTTTCAATTGTGTTGAAATTCAATGATATTTGAAGGGTTCATAAATCCGATCTATGTTTTTATTTTACCTGCTCATAACCTACCTGATTCCCGGCCTATATGTATATTTAAGGATTAATTACCTGCTGATCCCGAAAGGCAAAAAATGGCTTTTTACCCTGGTCTGGATCTTTCTGCTGGCGGCTTTTCCTTTGACTGAAATATTTCTTCATGAAGAACCCGCCCGTTTTTTTATTCCCTTACTGAAGTTGGGCTATTATACCATGCCCTACATGCTCTATCTTTTTTTGCTGGTGCTTCTGTTTGATATTTTCCTGCTGCTTGACCTGGCCTTCAGGTGGCTGCCTGCCGGATTTTTTAAAAGCCCGGTTTTCAGGAAATACGGATCAATGAGCGGCATTTTCCTTCCCTCCCTGGTGGTTCTGTTTGGGATTTATAATTTCAGTCAT
>JAGTVG010000241.1 GCA_018224645.1 Cyclobacteriaceae bacterium | reverse complement strand
TTTAAAAACCGGAAAATGAATATTGAACTGGAATGGCATAAAGTCCTGAAAAGTAAAAATGAACTGGAGAAAAAAATGAACCAGGTGCTGAACCATCCCGGCACAGACTTGCTTGAAATTTTTACCGATGTAAATCTCGTATGAATACTTTGAGGCTTATCCGGATGGACTTGTTTTATCCACAGAAACCGGACATGCCAGGGAATACGGAACTAATCCATATACGGGGTATGATAATCCGGAAAATAAGCAGCCCCGGTTATATGCAGGTAAGGTGGATTCGCGGTTACCCGCCATGGAAAGGGTTATCGATGTGCATGTAAATGGAAAATATAAGATATACCCCTTATCAGTTGTCAGAAAGAATGAGGTAATCAATGACATCTTTGAGGATCAGCCATTTGTAATTTTCTATACATCCAAAACCGTCTCAGTTCTTGATGAATCAGAGATCTCAGCATCCAGAAAAGTGGGGTCAGTAACTGTATTCCGACCGGAATCCAATGACCGGTTCCTGACATTCAGGAAAACGAAGGAGGGATTCATGGACGAGCAAACAAAGTCAATCTGGGATATAGCCGGAAAATGCATATCAGGAGATTTAAAAGGAAGCGATTTGCGCCCCGTTACACATGGCAACCACTTTGCTTTTGAATGGTTTGCTTTTCATTCCGATTCTGATATATATCAGGAATAGAGAAAATTAATTTAAATCCTAATCAGGGATTGGTAAAATCTTGATGATTTATAATCCCATTAAAAACTTACAAGGTGAAAAGTATATTAAAAGGGAAAAAAGTAATGGTAACTGCAGGGCCTACGCGTGAATACCTTGATCCAGTTCGATTCATTACAAATGAGTCGAGCGGTAAAATGGGTTATGCAATTGCAGGGACTCTTTACAGGCATGGTGTTGATGTCATTATGATCTCAGGTCCGGTTTCAATAAAACCTCCCATCCCGGCTGAAAAGATAATTCATGTGGTTTCGGCAGAGGAAATGTTGGAAGCATGCAGCCAATATTTCAAAATTGTGGATGCCGTCATATTCACCGCTGCGGTAGCAGATTACCGGCCAGCATCCTGGTCAGGTCAGAAAATCAAAAAAACGGCCCAGGTCCAGCGGCTTGAGTTTGTTAAAAACCCGGACATTGCCTATGAATTTGGGAAACTTAAAAAGGAAGATCAGATCTCTGTCGGATTTGCACTCGAAACTGATGATATTATTGATAATGCAGCGAAGAAATTGGAAAAAAAGAATTTTGATGCCATTGTCATCAACAGCCCCAATAAGGAAGAAGGTTTCGGTTATGATACAAACAGGATAGCCATTATGAGGAAGGACCGTACTTTGAAAAATTTCCCCCTCAAACCAAAAAAAGATATAGCGCTGGATATATTAAAAGAATTGGAAACGTTGTGGACTCATAACATACTTCAACCCGGCTCAGATCCTTTTCCGCTTGAAGCGGGACCGGGATGCCACGGAGACAAATGAGAAATAAGCAACACTAAAAATTTGAAAAGGTCATGAACATAATTACAAAATCCCGGATTACCTGTCCTGCCTGTGGATACCAAAAAATAGAAGAAATGCCTGTTAACGCATGCCAGCATTTCTACAGCTGTGAGAACTGCAATATCCTTTTGCGACCCAAACCCGGCGATTGTTGCATTTATTGTTCATACGGCGATGTGAAATGCCCTCCAAAACAGGTAACCCCTTAAATTTCACCCTTTGATGGCGCGACCCGGTCGATAACAGGGCCTGCCATGATGTATATCAGGGCCTGCCTGAAACATAACCACAAATCGATACAGTCAGGGCCCGAAAAAATTCCGGTACAGGATCTGGTAAAAGTGATACGCCTATCCCCGGTGTCTGATATCCGCATGATTGAATTTTTTTCTGCAATTTCTGTCAGGAATTTCCTCATCCCAAGTCTAAACAATCAAACAGATTATTAAAAAAAATCCCATTAAACATCACGAATATGAAACGCAATAAAATCTTCAAAATCGGATTGATCCTGCTTGCAGCGGGAATCATTACTGCTGGTGGAGTTATTTATTATATGTTCAATATGCCTCACCGTAATATTCAGTCCAGTAAAACAGATTATGCCGTTAAAGCCGGCCAACTGGTGATTGAATATTTATCAGATCCTGTTACCGCTGACAATAAATATCTTGTACAAAACGGCGATTCCAGGATTCTTGAAGTAAGCGGTGAGGTGGCTTCTATTTCCGAGGATTACAACAATCAAAAGGTCATTCTTTTAAAGTCAAAAAATGACAAGGCAGGGGTAAGCTGCACATTCACACATGAGACCAATCCTTCAGTCAGTGGCGTCCGGGAGGGCCAGAACATCATCGTCAAGGGAGTTATCCGTGCAGGAGCAACCTATGATGAAGATCTGCAGATGTATGAAAATGTCATACTCGAAAAATGTGATATCGTATCAAAAATATAATAATTGTTTAATCAAATTAATCTGGAAAAATGAAAAAGTTATCAATTTTAATGATCATTTCCGTTGTAACACTTACACTGGGTGCATTCAAATCCAATGAAAGTAAATGGGTGAGTTCGAAAACACATCTAAAATTCTTTTCAACCACACCGGCCGAAGATATAGCGGCAAATAATTTCAAGGCCGTAAGCACGATCGATCAGGCTACCGGAGAAGTAGTATTCTCAGTCCCAATGCAAAGTTTTGAATTTGAAAAAGCATTGATGCAGAAACACTTTAATCAGGAGGATTTTCTTGATACCAGGAATCATCCAAAAGCCAAACTAACAGGAAAGATTACGAACCTGAGTTCCATCAACTGGGAAAAGGAAGGCAAGTATGATGCTGAAATCAATGGAGAACTTACCATCAAAGGGGTGACGAAACCCATTCGTGAAAAAGGAACCATTACGGTGTCAGATAATATGCTGAAGGTGGACAGCAAATTCAATGTGACCCTGGCTGATCATGGAATCGCCTTTGAAAAAGGGAAACCGTCTACCAATGTGGCTAAAACCGTTGAAGTCACAGTCGTCGCCGAATATCAACAGCAATAAATAAAACGGGGCAGCTTACCGGAATTCCGGTTCGCTGCCGTTTTGTGTTTCATTTTGATCCTGACCGCCCGTTCATGAATATTAAATTAAAACATTAATGCTGCCATGCTTGAATCCCCTGTAATATACCTTTTCGCCGGAATAATCCTGAGTATCATCGGTGCCTTGCCCTTCGGGCTCGTTAATCTTTCGGTATTGCAGGTAGCAAACAATAATGGCACGCGCTCGGCACTGAAGATCGCGCACGGAGCGGCAATCGTGGAGGTATTGTTTGCACTTACAGCTATCTATGCCGGAAATGTTATCAATGGATTTATCCAACAAAATACTTTCGTCAACTATTTGTCTGTGCTGGCAATGGGCATCGGCGGACTGATATTTTTAGTAAAAAAGAAAAACAATAAGATTCCGGGCATGCACAGATCTGCCGGGTTTCTGCACGGGGCTTTCCTCAATATCCTCAGCTTCCAGGTTCTTCTTTACTGGCTGATCGCCATATCCTTTCTGTCTGCAAAACAGTTGATCGGGTACGATCTGATTACTGTCCTGCTCCTCATTGCCGGTACTCACCGTCTATTCGTTCAGATCTAAAATTTTGCATTATGAAAAAGATAACCGCATACCTCCTGATCATTCTGTCGATTGTGATGATTTACATCGGGATCGCTTATCGAATGGTCCCTCCGGTACTCACAGCCGTTGGATTTTTGGCGATCGCTACAGCATTTATGGCTGATAAAAAGGAATAAGGGGAGGATTAAAAATATCAAATAATGATAAAATGGATTTATCTCTCAAAATGTCAAAATATTCTACCATAGCGATCATAATCATCGGTTCCTTAATATTTCCAGGATTTAAATCTGTGAATGGCACCTCCAAAAAATCCAATGATGCGCTTTTATTCAAAATTGAAAGGAATAAGGACGCAAATGTGATTCACTATGAAGTGAATCTGGATGAGAAGGGGAATCTTAATGCCGGCAGCCCTGTCCGGATATATTGGATCCGGCATACGGAAGGTGGAGAACTAAAACCACTCACATTGGTTCAGAAAAAATTTTCATATGGATTGAACTTCGATTCAATATCCAAAAAGGAAGCCGTATTTAAATTCGTTGCCTTTAAAAACCGGGAATTCAGAATTTTCTGTAAAGGGGGTGATGAATACTGCGTATTTACCATTTCCAATAACCGGAAAGTGATCGTAAAAAAGATCTTCGTACAGATTGATGGGGGTAGCTTCTGGCTCCCCGAAATATCCAGGGTAGAGTTACATGGAGAGGATCACGAATCAGGAGATAAAATCTTAGAAATTATAACACCATAAAAATGACCACATCTTGTCAATCCAATCTTAAGGAATTAATGGTTCTGCTGGAAAAAATAAATGAAGAGCAGTATACCCGGCATTTAAAATTATTATCAGGTGCTACGCTGGGTCAACATATCCGGCATATCCTTGAATTTTATCTCAGTGTTATGAAAGGTATTGATTGCGGAACAGTGAATTATGATAGCCGGGAACGTGATCCGGACCTTGAAAAAAATACCCGGTATGGAATCCAGGTGATCGGAAAAATTATTCACTGGCTCAACGGGATAAATGAAAACAGGTTAATCAGTTTAAGGGGGAATTTTTCCGCTGATGATTGGATTGAACTGGATATAGAATCCTCATTAAACCGGGAGCTCGCCTATTGCTATGAACACAGTATCCATCACCAGGCACTTATAAAAATCGGTCTGAATGAATTGGGACTCCAATTTCTGATAGATGACAATTTTGGAGTTGCCCCTGCGACCATCAGATATAAATCCACATGTGCACAGTAAGTTTTATTCCACTCCCGAAAGGATTTATTCTTACCTCAAGCAGGGATGAAATGCTTACAAGGAAAACGGTCCCGCCTGCGTTTTATAATCATAATGGAAAATTCCTGATATATCCAAGGGACATTAAAGGAGGTGGGACCTGGTTTGCAGCAGATCAATCGGGTAAAATTGCCTGTTTGCTCAATGGTGCCTTCAGGGAACATACCAGAAAGGATAAATACCGCAAAAGCCGGGGATTGATCCTGCTCGAAAGTTTTGAATATGATTCATTCAATGATTTTTACTGGTCGGTTGATCTGAAAGATATTGAACCTTTCACCCTCCTGTCAATCAACTATAGTGATCAGCATGAATTGTACGAACTGATCTGGGATGGAGACACAAAATATTTCATCGGAAGGGATATTCAACAGGCCCGTATATGGTCGTCCTCTACATTATACAATCCTTTGATACAGACCGCTAGAAGAAAATGGTTTAATAGCTGGCTGATGGATCACAAAGATGATCCTGAAAAGTCTATTAAGGAGTTTCATACTTCCCGGCATGGCAACACTGAACAAAATGACATCTTAATGAAACGAATTGGAGGACTGCAAACGATCAGTATAACACAATTCAAAAATGATGGGAATGTGGGCCGCTTTTACTATAAGGATCTGGAGGATAATGAAGAATTTATAAAGATTATTCAATATGAGCAGCATATGGTTTGATGGCTTTGCTGTCGCTCTGGCATGGCCGGAAACGAATTGCAAACAGGCCGGCTCCTGGTATGACCTTCCCATGTACTGCCTGGGCTTCAACAGAAATGGATTTTACAGGGTAGGTCACGCTGCTGTACTGCTGGTTGACGACGAAACCGGAAGTTGCCGTTATTTTGATTTCGGAAGGTACCATGCTCCCTTTCAGTACGGAAGAGTCCGTAGTGCGGAAACGGATGATGATTTAAAAATTGTTACAAAAGCTGTGATTGACAGGAAAAAAGAAGAGATTACAAATCTGAAGGATATTTTATCGGAATTGTATGATCATCCTTCCACCCATGGCACGGGTACCATTTACGGATCATCTGCAAGGATCATTCTGAACGGCTCACTTTCCTGTATCAGGAATTTGCAGGAGAGAGAATTTATCCTATATGGACCCTTTATTCCGCATGGGACAAATTGTTCCCGTTTCGTGAATCGTGTGATCAGGGCCGGCAAGCCCAGCTTAATCAAAAGGTTTATGTTAAGATATCCTTTGACAGTAAGCCCTTCGCCCATGTGGAATGTAATAGCTGTTGGAGGAAAAACAAACCGCCTGACTAAGATATATGATGCGGATGAAACATTATCTTGCAAAAAGGAACTTGAGACCATGCTGTCATGATCAAGTTGCCCGAAATATTGCCTGCGCCTGAACGTCCTTCCCATCTGCCATTAACCGCAAAATGGCTTTCCGGTGAGGGTGCCGGTTCCTGGTTTGTGATCAGGAAAAATGAAGAAGAGCAAGATTACAGAATTACCCGGTTTTCTCCGTCCGGGGTTATTGAATGTGATGGGTTTTTTAATTCAGTCGAAGAAATAGATTTAACATTGGAATATGCAATTACTTATCCGTCAAATTGTTTAAAGGTAACGCTGACGCAGAGGAATAAAAAAATAAGATTTCATAAAACAAAGCATGATTCATGGGATTGAAAAGGGTTAGGCTGTTCATTTACCATTTCAGTTTTACCCCGCCGTTTATAACAAAACCATCAACCGGGGCATAAATATCCCTGAATTGCGGATTGCTGATATCCCCGATATAAATCGTGTCAAATGCCGTCTGCCTCGTATCCGTGAAGTTTTCAAAATTCAAAAACAGGGAAAAGTGCTCTCCCAGTTTTTTCTCTGTCATCAATCCCAGAATCCAGTAAGACTGCCCCGTGGCCCCGTCACCTAATTTTTTCGGACTGAAATAATAGGCTTCCAGTCCAACCCAGAAATTTTCGTGTTTTTCATACATCAACACATTGTTGAGACGATGTTTAGCCACCAGGGGAAAGGCAGTAGTTTCACCATGGACATGCTGGTTCACATCTGCAAAAGTGTAACCCATAAAAAGTTTCAGATCGTTATAACTCCACTTTATATTCACTTCCACTCCTTTGGTATCGACGTATCCCTGAAGTTGTTGAAATGCAAACGCATTGCCGGACTGTTCAAGCATCAACGGGTTTTGAATTTTTGTATAAAATAACAGGGTATTGGTGGTCAGAGTCAGTTCATCAGTAACTGCCACCCGGAAGTTGATATCAAAATTACTGCCGTATG
>JAGTVG010000240.1 GCA_018224645.1 Cyclobacteriaceae bacterium | reverse complement strand
ATAACAAAACTGGTTGTAAAGTTCAATCAATCCCTGGGAATCGGCGGCATTCAGGATCCGGATCCCCGCATTTTTCCAGTATCTGATGATCCTGTTATTTTCGAAACTGATATTCTCAAGCAGGGTTATGGCCTTTTCCTGATAGATCTCCTGATCGGTGAACCGGCTGTATGCAACAAGCAGGGGTGCGAAAGAATTGATCAGCAGGTTATCGATGCTGAATTTGCCCAACCCCGCAAGTTTCCGCTTCGATGGGACACCAAAATCATAATTATGCTGCCAGTAAAACGACTGACATATATTCAGGTCTTCATAGATCCTGTCAATCCCATGGCTCTGAATGACATACGAAAAAAAATTATTTATCCGGGTAAAAAACATGGCGAGCTGGGAGATCCTGAGGGTAGGAAAATTCTGTGGATGCAGACGTAAGAATCTCCATTGATACCTTTTCATAAAATCCCCTTCAAGCTGATATTTATGTTTCAGAAAGATATATTCCTGTTTTAATCGTATCTGATAATCATCCTTCTCCTCCTCCAGAAAACCCGCCATCCCGAAAAATAAAGCTTCCAGCCTGAGAATATTGTTCCGGTGCCTCAGGATCAGTTTATGAGGGAGGAATTTTGCCAGAAGGAACATATTTTCCTGGTTTACCTTAAAACCGAAATTCCTGACAACCCACTGGTAGGAAACTTCTTCCCAGTCATTTTTGTATTCCAGAAGCAAATGGTCGATGGCGGCAGATTTCCGTTCCAGCCGCTGGATGAGGGCCTTCTGGATCATCCCAGTGATTTTGATGGGTTTGATCCGGTCCAATTGTGGCTGGCAGGCAATCTTATCCGCCGGAACATATACCAGGCTCCTGAACCGGTGTAACAGGCTTTCCGGAATCCTCCGGCATAATTCCAGTACAGGGATCTCGGAGCCATCCTGCCGGAATGCCGGCCGGTCATGCGACCAGACCACATGCAGGATCACCCGGTTGTAATTCGCATCATCCTGGTGACGATGGATAAACCATTGGGACGACCGGACATGGATCTCGACCGCCCCCGTCCATAGAATTCCGTCGATCCTGATGCGTGCATCATTAAAATCAGGGCCCGCGTGCATATTCAAATGACCCGGTGCGAGTATCTCAAGTTTCTGGCCTCCGGCAGTCGATAAACCGGACAGATCGAAATAGGAAAATTGCCATACAAATGACAGAAAAGATTCATTGATAAACATAGCTGGAAATGGTTGGTAATTACCTGATGAAGATAATCAATTCAGATATATTTATCCATTAATTTTTCCATTTCTTCCCTGATCTCCATGGATTTCTGCCTGGCTGCGCTGTCAAAATTTTCATGGCTGGAAGCATAGAGGATGGACCGGCTGGAATTAACGATCAATCCCACCGATTTATTCATGCCATATTTAACAACTTCTTCCAGGCTTCCCCCCTGGGCGCCAACGCCGGGAATCAGGAGAAAATGATCAGGGGCCAATTCGCGGATTGCCTTCAGGTGTTTGGATTGGGTCGCCCCCACCACATACATCAGCCTTTCCGGACCCGCCCACAGTTTCGACCTCATGATCACCATTTTATACAATTCAGCGTCAGGGGCTTTTAATAACTGAAAATCACGGCTTCCTGAACTGGAGGTAAGTGCCAGCAGAATCACCCATTTATCCTTGAAATTCAAAAATGGTTTGACCGAATCATCTCCCATATAGGGATTTACAGTGATGGCATCAAAGGAATACATCTCAAAATAGGCTTTTGCATATAATTCACTCGTATTGCCGATATCCCCTCTTTTAGCATCGGCGATGGTGAAAATATCGTCAGGAATATAATCGATGGTTTTTTTCAGGCTGGCGAGCCCTGCCGGTCCCAGTGCCTCATAAAATGCCAGATTTGGCTTGTATGCTATACAGAGGTCCCGGGTAGCATCAATGATCCTTTTATTGAATTCAAATACCGGATCCTCCATACCGCGGAGATGTCCGGGTATTTTTTGCAGATCCGTATCGAGGCCAATGCAAAGAAATGATCTTTTCTTTTTTATCCGGGCAAAAAGGTCCTGATATGTCATCCGGTGCGACTTTTATTACTAACGCAGGTCGATCATTTCCACGCCGGGATGTTTACTTTCCTCAAACACAAACTCACTGTCCCTGGCATCATAGGAATTGTTGAAATTCACAATATCATATAAATAGGTATTCCCCGATTTATCAAACAGTTTCCATTGTTTTAGGGTATGGTCTTTTTTATTGATCCATAATTTCACTTTATAAAAAGGTTTATTCGGATCATCGGGTACAAGGTCGATAATGTCATAATCCTGGCTTCCGACCTTTTCTTCTCCGGCCACCATATATTTATAACCATCCTTATAGGCTGTAAATATATTGGATGGTGTCATATCCCCGTCCTCCGGAAGATAATAGTCGATATTTACTTCATTTACATCCCTCAGGAAGGTCCACATGATTTCACCGTCATTGAAAATGACCTGGTCGCCAAGATCCAGTTGGAACTTATCCCCCTTTACGATGATATTGCCTGAAAATTCTTCCTGGATATCTTCCATCTTATTTTCGAGGGCATAGGTAAAATCTGCTTTGAATGAAATCAGGTTTTTGTATTCTTCACTCATCTGGTCGAGTATGACAAGTGCATCCTTTTCATACTGACCCATAACCGGCATAAAAAAACCTGTCAGACAGGCGAGAAAAATAATTATTTTAATCATCATGAATCGTTAATCTTTAATTTCATCAAGTTCCCTCAATAATTGTTCCAAAGCATATGCATCCTTGACCAACACCTCTCTTGCCTTGGATCCTTCAAATGGCCCTACAATGCCTGCAGCTTCCAGCTGGTCAATTAGCCGGCCAGCCCTGTTATAGCCCAGTTTTAATTTTCTCTGGATCAGGGAGGTACTGCCCTGCTGGTGCAGAACGATCAGCCTTGCTGCATCGTCGAAAAGGGAATCCCGGTCACCCAGGTCTACTTCACCCATTTCACCGCTTTCATCCCCTTCATATTCGGGCAGCAGGTAGGCCGAAGGATAGCCACGCTGTGAACCCACATAATCGCAGATCTTTTCCACCTCCCTTGTTTCAATATAAGGACTCTGGAGACGGATGATATCGGAATGGAATGACATGAGCATATCGCCCATACCCACCAGCTGATCTGCACCTCCCGTATCCAGGATGATCCTGGAATCCAGTTTGGAAACGACTTTGTACGATATACGGGCGGGGAAGTTTACTTTAATGGTACCGGTAATCACTTTGACATCAGGCCGCTGTGTCGCAACAACCAGGTGTATCCCGATGGCCCGTGCCAGCTGGGCGAGCCTGGCGATCGGTGTTTCAATCTCTTTACCGGCAGTCAACATCAGATCGGCAAGTTCATCAATGACAAGGACGATATATGGCATATACCGGTGACCCTTATTCGGATTTAAACGCCGGCTGATAAATTTATCATTATACTCCTTGAGATTCCTGCATTGCCCTTCTTTCAGAAGGTTATAACGGTTGTCCATTTCGATGCTCAGTGAATTGAGGGTATAGATCACCTTTTTGGTATCCGTGACAATGGCCTCCTCACTGTTGGGAAGTTCGGCAAGGAAATGTCTTTCGAGTTTATTATACAGGGTAAGTTCCACCTTCTTCGGATCGACGAGAACAAATTTCAGGTGGGAAGGGTGTTTTTTATAGATCAGTGAAGTCAGGATCACATTGATCCCGACAGATTTTCCCTGACCGGTAGCTCCTGCAATCAGGAGGTGCGGCATTTTTGTTAGGTCGGCCAGATAAACCTCATTGGATATGGTCCTTCCCAGGACGATCGGTAATTCATAATTCGTCTGCTGGAATTTTTCAGTAGCCAGAACGGATCTGATCGATACAAGCGTTTTATTTTTATTCGGCACCTCGATCCCTATGGTCCCCTTTCCTGGAATCGGAGCAATGATCCGTATTCCCAGGGCAGATAGACTCAAGGCAATATCATCTTCCAGGTTTTTAATTTTGGATATCTTGACCCCTGCATCAGGTACGATTTCATATAATGTGACCGTAGGCCCGATAGTCGCCTTGATGCTGGTTATCCCGATCTTGAAGTTGATCAGGGTTTCAATGATTTTGTCCTTGTTCTGTTCCAGTTCCTCCTTGGTAACCTGCCCGCCCCGCTGATCATAATCATTCAGCAATTCGAGGGTAGGGTATCGATAAGTGCCCAGATCGAGCGTTGGATCATAATTTTCAAGCCTGTCTATAGCGGTTTCCCGGTCCTCGGTATCCTCAACGATAAATTCCGGTTCCTCATCCCTTCCGGTGGTTGCCGTTCTTTTAGCGGCTTTATCGTACTGGTCTTCTATGGAAAGATCCAGGCCGTTTTCATCCCCATCCGGTGCCAGATTCCCTGATGCCTTTCTTGATTTCCAGGCTTCCAGGGAATCCATTATTTCAAGTTCATGGGATCTGCCTTCCTCATTACCGGACGCATCCCCGGGAAGTTCCTCCGGGTTATCCCGGTTAATGCCTGATTCCTCCGGATGGGTCATTGTCTGTTTCAGGAATCCCATGATCTCCGTTATGTTGAAGAAATAAATGATGAATATCAGGAATGAGAGCAGGAGGAACAGATATGTCCCCCAGCCAATAAGTGAATGGAATAAAACCGCCAGTTCAAAGCCAAAACCGCCGCTCAGAAAATCGGCACCTGTAAAATTATCAACGTTCAGCGTGGTATATCCAAATAACAGGCAGATCCAGAAGGTAAAGAACAGGATGAACTTGAGGGAACTGTAAACAGGAAGTATTGACCTTTTTGATACAAACTTAAAGCCTACAATAAATAAAAAAGGAGGAATAAAAAAAGCCGAAATGCCAAACCAGTGATATATAAAATAATGCGATACAACGGCCCCGACCATTCCAAGCCAGTTTTCAGCTTCAAGACCGGATTCCCTGATCCCTGAAACCAGGATGGCTTCCACCACACTCTGATCGGCTTTTCCGGTAAAAATAAAGGAAATGAATGCCGTCAATAAAAATACCGCAATCCCAAGAAAAAGAAAACCAAGCGAAAGATGGAAACGGCGGTCGGTAAAAAAATTCAGACTCAACCTTATTTTTCTTCTGCTTCCGTTACTTTTCTTTGTTGTATTATTTCTATAGGTATTTTTAGCTGCCATTTATCTCACAAAGCTACAAAATAAATTGATGCTTAAAAGGTAAAAACACATTAACAAATCAAATCATTTTATCCTTTCCTGCCCTCAGTAAATCTGCTTATCAATGCCTGGTTTAATTTTTTAACGATCCCGGGTCCCTCATATATAAAACCCGTATAAAGTTGCACGAGACTCGCTCCGGCATCCAGTTTTCTGAAAACATCCTCCTCCGTCATGATACCTCCTACCCCGATGATCGCGATATCTTCATTAAGATTTTGTCTTAAATAACGGATGATCTCATTGGCTATTGCTTCAAGCGGTTTTCCGCTTAAGCCCCCTGCCCCGATCTTATCGATCTGCTGTGATGTAACGGAAAGCTGGTCCCGGTCCGTGGTGGTGTTTGTGGCGACAATTCCATCAAGTTTCAGCGTATTGAGTATCGAGATGATATCATCAAGCTGTTCAAAGGATAGATCCGGGGCTATTTTAAGCAACAACGGTTTTTTCCGGGGACGTTTCTGTATTTCATGCTGCAATCGGGTCAAAAGATCCGTCAGCGGTCCTTTTTCCTGAAGTTGCCGCAATCCAGGGGTATTGGGTGAACTTACATTGACGACGAAATAATCAACATGATCATACAATGCGTTCAGGCACCGGAGGTAATCCTGTAATGCATTTTCATTAGGGCTTGTTTTATTTTTCCCTATGTTCCCACCCACAATGACCCGTGACCGCCGCCGCTTCAAGCGGTTTACCATCCTTTCGACACCCTGATTATTAAATCCCATTCTGTTGATCAGGGCTTTATCTACAGGAATCCTGAATAACCTGGGCTTTGGATTCCCCGGCTGTGGTTCAGGGGTTACGGTGCCAACCTCAATAAATCCGAATCCGAAATTTGAAAGTCCATCCAGCATATCGGCATCCTTATCGAATCCTGCTGCAAGTCCAACGGGATTTTCAAAGGTCAACCCAAAAAATTTTCTCTCGAGCGCCGGATGTTTCACCCGGTAAATATGACGGATAAGTTGATTGATACCCGGCATTTTATCCAGGATCCTGATCCATGCTGAAGCCAGTTCATGGACCCATTCAGGAGGGAAAAGGAATAAGACCGGCCTAATGATTAGTTTATACACCTTGTTAACCGTCAATCTTCATCAATCGCGCTGCAAATTAATCCGAAAAATTCAAAATGTTTCAAGGGCGGAGGAATATTTGGGCCGGCAACCCGGAACTCATGCCATGACTTTGAGTCATGGCATGAGTT
>JAGTVG010000239.1 GCA_018224645.1 Cyclobacteriaceae bacterium | reverse complement strand
CTTCCGGGAAAAGCCGGAGGTTCTTCAAGGGAGGGAATTTCCCTGTCCGCCGGACCATTGCGTTTTTTAACTTCCCCGGGAGGATATCCATAGTATTCATGAAAACATTTGCTGAAATAGGCCGGACTGGTAAATCCCGCGCGGTAGGCTATTTCGGCTACCGTGGCCACATCCTTCAGCAGCAGTTCCCTGGCATACTGAAGCCGCCTTTCCCGGATAAACTGGCTGATGTTCTTGCCCGTGAGCCGGTGGATCTTCCGGTACAGGTGTACACGGCTCAAGGCCATTGCCCCGGCAAGATCGCTTACTCCGAATAATTCGTCGCCGATGTTGGCTTCAATCACCTCGTTCAGGCGGCACAAAAACTGATCATCCCTGGAAATCAGGTCAGGTCTCTGGTCCAACTTATCATCTGCTGGCATCGGTTGATTATAATGGCGAAAAAATACTGAAAGTAATTATTTTGAGCCTGAAGCCTTCAGGCATCATTTACCGGATCTATCAAATAACTGCCTTTCCCCAGCACATACAATCAGTTCACAAAGAATTACATGCTTCTGATCAACAGGTAGATAAGGTAATAAATCCGGATGAGAAGATCAAGTGTCGTACAGGATATAATAATTGTACTTTGCTTCATTCCCCGTCCACAGCTTCCTCCCCTTATATGCAGAAATGACGGCATGAAGAAATTTTTTCCAGTCCGTTCTGCAACTTTTTGCATTCCCGCATTAGCTAATAAATATAGTTTCACCAATCCCCTGAAACATGATCCGGAATTATCTGATTGTCACCCTGAGGAATTTACTGAAGAACAAGATCTATTCAATCATCAATATCGCCGGTCTTTCCATCGGCATCACCTGCAGCATCCTGATCCTGCGCTGGGTAAATGACGAACTTTCCTATGATAAATTCCATCCCAAATACGACAGGCTCTACCAGCTCTGGGTAAATTCTGAATACGACCATACCGTCAATACATGGCGTTCCGTACCGGAACCTGCCTACGAGGCCCTGAAATCAGCCCATGCCTACATAAAAAATACAACGCTGGTCGACTGGGGCGGTGACCATCTGCTGGCAGCGGGTGATAACCGGATCTATAAAAGAGGCCATTATGTGGGGGAGGAATTCCTGACCATGTTTGAATTCCCGCTGGTCCACGGAAATGCAGCCGACGTGTTGAATGATGCTTCATCCATCGTCATCTCGGAAGAAACGGTTTACGGGAATATTTTCCCTGCTTTTTGCCCAGATCATCGTCATGACCCAGACGTTCAGGGCGGCATATGCCAACCCGGTCAATTCCTTGAGGGATGAATAAAAGAAAATTCTGTCACCCGGGTTGAGAAGCTTGAATTGGCCATCCCGGCGTTCACGCAAGGCTGAAGGATTGAATACGTGAATAATTGATTTACTCATGTGAATTTCATGGCACTCAAACATAGAAGGATTTTATTGCTCCTGTTATAGTAAAATTTCAATCATTTCATTATATTGAAGATTGATCCTGTCGACAGGGATCCATAGCACCCGGTTTCAGACTGTTTTCGTCCGGTCCTGAAGATTTCAGCCTTTTCAAGGGCTCTGTGGATTGTAATCCTTCTGCCCTGATGAAAAGTTGACTTTCCCGCTGTCATACAATCTGAAGTATGATTCGTTAAGAAGTTAATTGTTAAAAGTTAAAGAAATCCAGTTTACAATTCTTGTCACTCAAACCAAAACCAAAATGAAAACCATTAAAATCCTGACCAATTGTTTGTTTATTTTCGCCATGAGTTTCACCTTGATCAATTGCGGTAATGATGAAGAAGAACCAAAGGGAAACTTCATAAAAATCACATCAATCACGCCTCAATCACCGGCATCTCTGAACTTCAATGATTATGTTAATATATCGTACGAATATAATATTGTTGATCCTGATGGTGCAAGGATGTGGATTATTCCTCAGACTGGCGGAGCTAATTCTCCCGGATATTTGTATTCCTCCTCCGGGATATTCAATGGCGCCGGCACACGTCAGGTGGTTATTTCCATAAGTGACGAAGATGATCCTGTTATTGTAGATCAGCTCAGGGTTACCATGAAAAATCCAGATCAGAGTGAGGAATTATACGAGGAATTAATTGCGGTGGAATATACCTTCGGAAATTAAACCCAGTATTACCGATAGTAATTCACTGGATGTCATCATCACAATCATTCGAGAATCCCTTCCCGTAAGGTCTTTGATATCAGGCGATTGTGTGTTTTCGGGATACGAGCAGGATCAAATATTATACCAGTAGGTGATCTTCAGCACCAGGGCCCGGTTCTTGCTTGAAAAATCCAGCGAGCCCATGGAATCGCCGGGCAGGTAATTTTCGGTATAGACCAGGAAAATATCCGAAGCAGGGAGGAAGCGCCACTGAAAACGCGCATTGATGTTTATATTATCAGCTTGTTCGTTATACTGGACAAAAGTCGTCAGGAAAATATTGTTTGTAAAAGTCAGTTCCAGCCGAGGGCTCAATAAAAGATAACTCGTACTTGTATAAGGTTCCGGAAGAACGATATCATTATAATCGAAATCAAGGTTGATGCTGCCATAAGGCTGAAAACGGTAACCTATCCCACCCTCAAGATTAAACCGGTTTCCGTTGAAATATCCGCCATAAGATCCTTCGAGATCATAAGTGACCAATTTCTTAGGGGTTGAATTATAGCCGAATCCTGCAAACCACCATGAATATTCCGATCCGGCCGGGAGCTGTTCGCCTGCTGAATTGGTTGGATCGAAAGGGTCCAGCAGCCGGATATAATTATGGGCCACCCCGACTCCAAAATTGCTTTGGTCCAGCATCCTGAAATCATAG
>JAGTVG010000238.1 GCA_018224645.1 Cyclobacteriaceae bacterium | reverse complement strand
TTATGAAAGGGCCGGCAAACAGCAGGGTCAGCAGGAAATTCGCGACGATGATCCTGTAGGTATGAAATTTTCCCTGTGGTTTTTTCGGATATACCCAGACTCTTTTACCCTTCGAATCGACAGTAGATAATTGATTACGGTACTCCTGATCAATTTGATAGAGATCCTCCATGCTTTAAAATCTGTGCCACGATATCGGTTGCTGCCTCTGTTGTATCAGATTCAATATTTTCCTCCTCCTCAGTTGAAGGATCATATAATTCACCCTGTGGTTCCTTGGGATTTGCAGGCTCAGTACCTACCAGTTTCACCTTGATATAACTTGCCACATCCCTCATTTCCGTCGGGTTCAACTGGGATTCCCAGGATATCATCCCCTTTTGCGGAACACCGTATTTTATTATACTGAAAATATCCTTTATACTGCCACCATGGATCCAGTAATCATCGGTAAGGTTGGGGCCGACATTCCCACCGCCATCTTGCTGGTGGCATACGGCACACTGCCTTATAAATATCGTCTCACCCTGTGCCAGCGCTGCTTCTTCCGTTGCCACCGTTACATTATTTTCATCGATAGCGGCTGAAGGGGAACTTGCCTTCTGTGCTTCCATTGCAGCTTCAGCCCTGGCAATGGAAATATTATATTCTTCTGAAGATAAAGGCATCCAGTCAAATACATGAAAAGCAAGCAGATATATCAGGGACCAGACAATGGTGATATAGAACAGCCATTTCCACCATGGCGGTAAATGATTATCGAGCTCCTTAATGCCGTCATAATTATGGTCAAGCAGAATGTCCTCTTCTTCCTCTATCGGTTTTGCCCTGGTAAGGGATTTGCTCACCTTCATCCAGATTGTTTCACCCGGTTCCTCAACTTTTGATTCTCCCGACACCGTCTGCTCCTGTTTCAGGATAGCCCTGACGACATATAATGTATAAATGGCAACAAGCAGAACGAGAACGGATATCAATAAAACAAGTCCTACAATCACATATAATAACATTTCAAGGTTTGAAGACTGAGCAGCCTGGGGGGCAGTCTGGGCGAAAAGGAAAGTCGGTATGATCGAACTTAGCAATGTAAAAATCAATTTTTTCAACATGATCAAGGTCTGTTAGAATTCTTAATTTTCCAGGTTTTCATCTGCAACAGGTTTTGTTCCATCGTCCATCGGCATTTCCTTCATCTTTTGAATAAAAACCTTGTCGACCGTGAGAATGTAAATCAATACACCAAGGAAGAAAATGAAAAATATGATCATTGAGATCAATGGCCATATCTCAACATTTTCAATTGCCTGTAATACGTTTTTATACATGTTCCTTATTCTTCTGCAACGTTTTTATCAACTTTAATGTCTGTGCCCAGTCTCTGCAAGTAAGCGATCAGGGCAACAATTTCTGTTTCCGGATGGACTTCAATGCCATCCAGGCTTAAGCTGGCCACGATCCCGTCAGCCTGCTGATAAATATCATCGAGCGCCACCTCTTCATATCCTTCTTCATAGGGCACTCCAACGGTTCGCAAAGCGCGTATTTTTGCCGACGTCGATTCCACATCGATATAATGATCATACAACCATGGATAGGGTGGCATGATCGAATTCGGTGACATGGTGGTTGGATCCATCATATGGAAATAATGCCATGAATCGGGATATTTTTTACCTACCCTGTGCAGGTCCGGGCCGGTTCTTTTTGATCCCCAGAGGAATGGATGATCATATACGAATTCGCCGGCCTTTGAATATTCCATATCATTCGGATCATAACGCACCACCTCGTTACGGAAAGGTCTGACCATCTGAGAGTGACAGGTATTACATCCTTCCCGGATGTATATATCACGGCCGTGTATTTCAAGCGGCGTATAGGGTTTCACACTTTCAATGGTCGGGATATTGGATTTGATCAGGAATGTAGGTACAAATTCAATGATACCGCCGATCAGGATGGCGATCAATGTGAGCACGGTAAAAAGGATCGGTTTCGCTTCCAGCACACGGTGCCAGTAACCGTCTTTTGTGGTTTCCTTTTCAAGTGCCGGAGCTTCAGCATCCTCATTGGCAATGAATTTGCCCTGTTGTGCGGTTTTGACCAGGTTATAGGTCATAACCACCGTACCCGTGAAATAAAGGAGACCCCCGATTGCCCTGAGCATATACATTGGAATGATCTGGGTGACGGTCTCGAGAAAATTCGGATATAATAAAACTCCCTGGTCAGAAAACTGCTTCCACATCAGGCTCTGGGTAAAACCTGAAAAATACATGGGAAGGGCATAAAAAATGATGCCGAGGGTGCCGATCCAGAAATGGAAATTGGCAAGTTTGGTGGAAAAAAGTTTCGTGTCCCACATCCTCGGGACCATCCAGTACAGGATTCCGAAGGTCAGGAATCCATTCCATCCCAGTCCACCTACATGGACATGGGCGATGATCCAGTCAGTAAAATGTGCGATGGCATTCACTTCCTTCAGGGAAAGCATGGGGCCTTCAAAGGTGGCCATACCATACGCCGTCACAGCCACGACCATGAACTTCAGCACAGGGTCAACCCGTACCTTGTCCCATGCACCGCGAAGGGTAAGCAAACCGTTCAGCATGCCTCCCCAGCTTGGGGCGATCAGCATGATGGAAAAAACAACTCCTAGCGATTGTGCCCAATCCGGGAGGGAGGAATACAGCAGGTGATGAGGACCGGCCCAGATATAGATAAAGATCAGTGCCCAGAAGTGGATGATCGATAATTTATAGGAATAAACAGGCCGGTTTGCCGCCTTGGGCAGATAATAATACATCAATCCGAGGTAGGGTGTGGTCAGGAAAAAAGCCACCGCATTATGCCCATACCACCATTGAACCAGGGCATCCTGTACCCCGGCATACCAGGAATAGCTTTTAAAAAGCGATACAGGCATTTCGAATGAATTAACGATATGCAGTACTGCAACGGTAACAAATGTGGCAATATAGAACCAGATCGCCACATATAAATGTCTTTCACGGCGCTTTAAGATGGTGCCGATCATGTTCACTCCGAAGACCACCCAGATAAGCGCAATAGCAATGTCAATCGGCCATTCGAGTTCGGCATATTCCTTGGAAGTGGTAAAACCAAGCGGCAAGGTTATGGCGGCTGACAATATGATTACCTGCCAGCCCCAGAAATTGATCCAGCTGAGCAGATCACTGAACATCCGGGTTTTCAGTAATCGCTGCAACGAGTAATATACTCCTGCAAAAATCGCATTGCCCACAAATGCAAAAATTACCGCATTGGTGTGCAGGGGCCTTATCCTGCCAAAGGTGGTATAGGGAATTCCAAAATTGAATTGCGGATGAAATAGTTGAATGGCAATTGTCAATCCAACTAGCATTCCAACAGTGCCAAAAATAACAGTGGCAATGATGAATGCTTTTACAATTTTATTGTCATACTGAAATTTTTCAAGGGCCATGGATAAAAGCGAAGTTTAAATGTAAAATTTGGCGCAAAATAGGAACATCTACCGCCCCATTATATGATAAAAATCATTTTTTAAAAATCATTTATCTATCAGGAGATAAATATATTAAAAAACATTTAAGAGTACTTGTGAAATTATAAAATAGCATGTTCAAAGACAGGGAATTGTCAGATGAGCCGTTGGATGGATTCTCCCGACCGGGTCAAAATTATTCTTTCATTTCCGGCAATTCATCCTTCGTCTGCACCCGGTTCTGGATAAGGTTTCATTGTCCTGTATAAGCGGCTGTCAATTTTCCGGAAATTAAAGAATTCACCTGAAATTAAGAATAATAAGAATATGCATATCAGGCTGAATTATACACATTATTTTCATCTTAAATAAGCAATTAATGGTTCTATAAAATCTTTTTTTGCAGATTATGTTTTAAAATTTGCACTTATTAAGGGAAACTTTTGTTATATAGAGTAAACCGGAAACCAATGAATATTACACAGAAATTAAGCTCGTTCAAGCATTATGTGGATATCCATCATCCGATGTGGCTTGATATCATCAGAATATTTTTAGGAATAGCCATTTTTATCAAAGGGATATTTTTCATTCAGAATTCTGATGCATTGCTGGAAATCATGCAGAACAGCCAGATCAAAGGATGGGCTTTTATTGTGGAACATCAGGTGGCATTTACCTATCTGGTGGGAGGTATCCTGATTGCTATGGGATTATTAACGAGGGTGGCGATTGCTTTTTCCCTACTGGTCTTTTTCGGGTCGATTTTTTGTTATGTAACGCAAACAGGTTTTTTTAGCGTGTATTCCGACCTGGCTTTTTCGGTCATTGTATTTGTCCTGTTAATTTTTTATATGATCCTGGGACCGGGAAAATTTTCTGTAGATGCATACATGAAGATCCATAAGAAGGAAGGTCAGGAGTAAATTCCTGACCTTTTTTTAATATCATTGGATACCCGCCAGTTTTCAGCCAGATCAACCACTACGGTTTCTCCATTTTCAATCACTTCTATTATATTTATATTGTCACAATCCCCATCGCCGTAGTCGATGATAAAATGTCCTGAATCCTCTCCCTGTCGGTCCTGAATTTCCTCCCTGCCTGAAACACAGGTAAAAATATATGCAATATCCTCTGTTCTTTTTTTTTAAGGTTGAATTTTTCACGGCTATGAAGATCCATCACGATGTAGTCATCCCTGTTTTTTATGCTGATCAGCTCAAAAAAGGTTTCTTCCCCGTAATTTATCATTTTATATCTATGTCCGACCCGTAAAGTATCCAGCGATTGTGGCATAATGAAAGATTTTGATGACCCTGTTTCTTGAACCTCCGGTAAAATCTAATTAAAAACCATGAATTGTTGAAAGGCCATGCCCCCAGATATACAGTCAATCCGGGAACCAGATCCATATATTTTGCGCAACGGATGGAATTCAAACATTCATTTTTCCGGATTTTCCTGATCATGATCAGGCTGCTTGTCCTTATTTTTTTTATCCTCAAACAATATCCTGACGGATGGAGATTCCATGTCATCATACTGGCCGGATCTGACGGCCCAGATAAATGCGATCAGAAATATCAGGGCAACCACGATGCTGAAGATGATCAGGAGTACGATGACAGACATCAGATCAGTTTTTTGATTTTCGCCATTCCATTTACTGCAAAAGTAGCAAAAATAACCACGCTGATGCTGCTGGCTGGCATGAGGATCGCGGCAACGATGGGTGTGAGTTTTCCCAGGACGGCAAATCCCATCCCCAGGATATTGTATAAAAATGAAATAATAAAACTCGCGATGATGATCCTCCTGGAGGTCAATGAAAATTCAAGAAATTTATCCAGTTGATGGATCCCCGAGGCGTCCATGATCCCGTCACTGGCCGGGGTGAAGGAGGTGATATCTTCCGTTACCGCTATGCCGAGATCACTTTTTACGAGAGCACCGGCATCATTAAGCCCATCCCCAAGCATCAATACCCGGTCGCCTCCCGACTGGAGGGATTCAATGAATTCCAGCTTCTGATCCGGCTGCTGATCGAACATCATCACAGTTCCGGCCGGAAAAATGGACTGCAGGTTTTTACGTTCTGTTTCATTGTCGCCGGAAAGTATACTCAGTTTATAACGTTTTCCTAGTTTCCGGATGAGTTCGCCGAGTCCGTCCCTGTAGTGGTTTACAATGCTGAAATATCCCCTGCTGCGGCCATTGATGGATATATGTACCTGGGAATGATTGAAATCGTTTTCAGGCGGAATCACGCCATTTGTAGCCTCAGGCATTAGATATTCTGAGGACCCAATCATTATCTTATGCCCTTCCACATTACCGCTGATCCCTTTACCTTTTACTTCGGTATACGCCTGAACCGGCACATCCACAAGGGAAGGTAACTGTCCGAAGCTGTTCAGGATCTGCCGGCTGAGCGGATGTGTTGAATTCGAGATGAGCCTCGAAATCCACAATTTTTCATCTTTTTCCAATGGAATGCCCTTAAAATTAATTTTGCCATCACCGATAGGTGTGAGTGTGCCTGTTTTGTCAAAAACGATGTGTGTTATTTTCATCATTTTTTCAAGCACATGGGCATTTTTCAGGTAAAAATGATTCCGGCCAAAGATATTCATGGAATTTCCCAGGGTAAAGGGGGTAGACATTGAAAGGGCGCATGGACAGGCGACGATCAGCACGGCCGTAAAAACGAACCAGGCTTTTTCCATGTTGATGCCCAGCCAGAAAATCAATCCGGTAAAGGCAATGAAAAGCACGGCAGCCGTAAAATACTTGCTGATCCTGTTGATCATGGAATCCAGCTGGCTATCATCCTTTTTTCCGAAAGCTTCATTGTTCCATAATTGGGTCAGATAGCTCTGCGAAACCGGTTTCCGCACTGTTAATTGAATGGATTGACCCATTTGCCGTCCGCCGGCATAAATCAGATCATACCGTTTTTTTAAAACAGGTCTGGATTCCCCGGTCACAAAACTGTAATCAATATATGCTTCCCCGCTTGCCAGCAGGCTGTCGGCCGGAATGATCTCCTGGTTACGGATATGTATTACGTCATTTTCCCTGAGGTCTTTAACGGCCACGGTACGGAAGAAACCGTTTTCCATACGGTTTACGGCCAGCGGAAAATAGGAGCGGTAATCCCTTTCGAAGGATAGTCCTTCATAGGTTTTATTCTGTATCCAGCGTCCTGTAAGGAGAAAAAACAGGAGTCCTGCCAGCGAATCCAGGTAACCTGGACCGATCCCGAAAGCGATATAGGTTACGCTGACCATAAAAAGGGTAATGATCCCCAGTGAGATTGGTACATCGATGTTGATATAGTGTTGCTTCAGGCCAGTATAGGCCGACCTGAAATAATCCGTACTGCAGTAAAAAACAACGGGAAGGGCGAGCAGTACATTCAGCCAGGAAATAAACCGCTGGATGACAAGGTCGTCAATGCCCTCGAATCCGAAATATTCGGGAAAACTGAGAAGCATGATATTTCCGAAACTGAACCCGGCAATTCCTATTTTGATCAGCAAGGTCCTGTTGACTGTTTTCTGTTTTTTTCTTGTTTCCTGTTCCAGGCTGATGAAGGGTTCATATCCAATGGTGGCAAGCTGGGAAACCAATTGCCTGAGGGATATTTTCTGCGGATCAAAATCTATGAATAGTTCCTTTTTAGTGAATTGTACCCTGGAATAACGAATCCCTTCCCTGAGTCTATAGAGGTTTTCGAGAAGCCAGATACAGGAGGAACAATGTATACCGGGAATATAAAAATGGACTTTGGCCGTATTCTCTTCCCTGAAATCGAGTATTTTATGCTGTATTTCTGCCTGGTCGAGAAAATTATATTTTTCACCGTAGTCCCTGCTTTTCAGTGTGATTCCCGGGTTTTTCTCAAGGTCGTAATAGGTACAGAGATCGTTATCCTTCAGGATTTCATACACTGTTCTGCAGCCGTTGCAGCAGAAATTTTTTTCATCGAAAACAATGAGTTCATTCTGGCAGATATCGCCGCAATGATAACAGATTACCTTTTTATCTTTCCCGCGAACCGTATTTTCCTGAAGGCCTTCCATTCAAAAAATTCAAAGTAAGAACTTTCACAAAAATAGGACATAAAATTTAAAGTTGTCCTCGGAGGAGGGATGATCTTTCAGGGTCTTACTGCCCGATTATGATGTGCCCATGGTTTATTCACTGCAATTCTTTATGCCTGTGAGCCTTCCTTGTATCGGTGCTTCATCGGGGATTGAAAAGTTCATGATGAAACTTTTAAAAAAGCAATATCACGGGCAATTTCCGTTAAAACTGGTTTGCGGTGGATCAAATAATTCCCGGTCAGGAAATATTTGTTGTTTTTTCGGTTTAATTTTCGGGTTGAATTTCTGTAATACATGATATTTCGTTAATCGGGTTAATGCATGTCGAATTACCGCGCCTCCTATCGTAAAATTTTCCAGACCATTATCCTGCCAAGATGGAAATTATTATTGCTCGGGTTTGTCCTGATCATCATAAACAGGCTAGCAGGTCTTGTTCTTCCCGGGGCTTCTAAATACCTGATCGATGAGGTAATCGTCAAAGGCGATATCCAATTGATGAAACTGCTTCTTGCGGGGGTGGCCGCTGCCATCGTTGTACAGTCGGTAACTTCCTTTTTTCTCACGCGTCTGCTCAGTGTCGAAGCACAGCATCTGATCTCAAGGTTGCGGTCGGAAGTACAGCAGCACATCATTCACCTGCCGATCCGTTTTTTTGACAACACAAAATCCGGTGAACTGGTTTCCAGGATCATGTCAGATGTGGAAGGTGTCAGGAATCTTGTGGGAACGGGGTTGGTACAGTTGTTCGGGGGCGTGCTTACTTCCATCATTGCGCTCGTCCTTCTGATTAAAATCAGTCCGCTGCTTACGCTGTATGTGATCATCCCGTTAAGCATTTTCGGTATCATTTCCCTTAAAGCCTTTGGTTATATCCGTCCGATCTTCCGTGAAAGGGGGAAGATCAATGCGGAAGTGACTGGCCGGTTGACCGAATCGCTGAACGGCATCAGGATTATCAAAGGATTCAATGCTGAACATCAGGAAATCGGCAACTTTTCGGTTGGCGTGGACCGCCTGTTCAGGAACGTCAGAAAAAGTCTCACTTCCACGAGCCTGGTGACAAGTGCAGCTACCTTATTGCTGGGTCTTGCAACGGTCGGGATCATGGCCATTGGCGGTTACATGATCATACAGGATGAGTTGACGGTAGGTGATTTTTTTGCTTTTACACTCTACCTGGGATTCATGATCGCGCCGATAGTTCAGATGAGCAATATTGGAAGCCAGATCACGGAAGCATTTGCAGGATTAGACCGGACGGAAGAGATCATGAGCCAGGACCGGGAGATCGACGATCCGAAAAGAAAAATCAGGATTGAAAGCGTGAAGGGTCACATTGTCTTCGATCAGGTCGGTTTCGGGTATGAAAAGGGAAAAAATGTGATCGAGAATATATCCTTTGAAGCGCCCCCGGGCTCCGTCACTGCCCTGGTGGGCAGTTCAGGTTCAGGAAAAACCACCATTGCCAGCCTGGCCGCTTCTTTTCTCATTCCAGATGCCGGTATCATTACCATTGATGGGGTGGACCTTTCTGCCATTACCCTGGATAGTTACAGGAAGCACCTTGGAGTCGTTTTACAGGATGATTTCCTTTTTGAAGGGAGCATTCGTGAAAATATTCTTTTCCCGCGGCCGGACGCCAGGGAATCAGAACTGATCGATGCGGTGAAGGCAGCGCACGTTGATGAGTTCACTGACAGGTTTGAGAAGGGGCTGGATACAACGATCGGTGAACGGGGCGTCAAGCTATCAGGGGGCCAGCGCCAGCGTGTTGCCATTGCAAGGGCTATCCTCGCCGATCCGGGGATCCTGATCCTGGATGAGGCCACCTCCAACCTCGATACCGAAAGTGAGGCATTTATCCAGGACAGCCTGGGCCGGTTAATGATGGGCAGAACCACCATTGTTATTGCTCACAGGCTAAGTACCATACGGAAAGCTGACCAGATCCTGGTGATTGAAAAAGGGAGGATCATGGAGCGCGGCGATCATTCCACCCTGATCGGTCTGAAAGGGAGATATTATGAACTTTATACTTTTCAGGCGCGAATATAATGCTTTATTATTTTACCTATGGATTCTCCCTGGGACTGGCAGCCGGCATTTCACCCGGGCCGGTTCTGGCCCTGGTTATCTCGGAAACCATCAATCACGGCCGGAAGGAAGGCATAAAAGTGGCCATGGCGCTGTTGATAACGGATATTCCGATCATCCTGTTCAGCATGATTGTATTGTATTATCTCCGTGATAGCAACCTGATATTCGGATTATTATCTGTTTTTGGTGGGTTTTTTCTGGCGTATCTTTCAAAGGATAATTTTCAGGCAGGGGAAAAGGTACCCGTTGTAAGGACAAGGATCAATTCGTTCAGGAAGGGCATTATTGTTAATTTATTGAATCCTGCCCCCTATGTTTTCTGGCTGACTATCGGTACACCAACCCTCATGAAAGGCTGGGAAAGATCGGTGCTGGATTCCATATTGTTCATTGTCGCATTTTATATTTGCCTGGTGGGTTCCAAGGTGGTGGTGGCATACATGGTAAACAAATCGAAAGGGTTCCTGAGATCTTCAACCTACAGATGGATCAATTTTTTTCTGGGGATTTTGCTGCTGCTGATGGCGGTTAAATTTGTATATGACGGATACAATTATTTATTTATAGAGCTATAATATTAAAAATGACTCAGGGAAATTTTTCCGCTTTTGAAAAGATCACCAGTACGGCGAACTTAAAAATCAAGAACTTTCAGCACCTTCAAAAAGCCAGGGAACGGAAAAAACAGCACCTTTTTGTCGTTGAAGGAACCAAAGAGATTGAAATGGCTATCAATGCGGGATATAATTTCAGCCAGTTTTTTTATTGTCCCGAGATTCTCAATCCGGCTTTTTTTGATCTTATCAGGGAAAAGCTGGGCGAAAAAGTGATTGTAAATGAAGTAACGCGGGATGTTTATAATCACATATCTTACCGGGAAGATGCGGAAGGCATCACCGGATGGGCAGTGCCTTGGCCGCATGCCCTTCTGGATCTAAAACCAGGAAGGAATCCTCTGGTCCTTGTGCTGGAAAGTGTGGAAAAACCGGGTAATCTGGGAGCCATTCTCCGGACTGCTGATGCAGCCGGGCTGGATGCGGTCATCATATGCGACCCACAAACTGATATTTATAATCCGAATGTAATCCGGTCGAGTCTCGGGGCGGTTTTTACCGTACCCATAGGAATAGCTTCCACCCAAGAAACGATCATTTGGCTGAAGGAATATCATATGGCCATATTCTGCACATCATTGACTGCTTCTATACCTTATACAAATATCAACTTTTCCGTACCTTCCGCGATTGTCATGGGAAGCGAAGCTACCGGACTTTCAGTTAACTGGCTGAAGTTTTCCGACCGGAATATCATCATTCCCATGAAAGGTAAGGTTGATTCCATGAATGTTTCGGTCAGTGCCGGGATCGTGATCTTTGAAGCGCTGAGGCAAAGGAAACAAAGGAGAAAATAACAATTTCTCTTTTTACAGAAAACAATAGGATACATCATGAAAGCATTCTGTGGCCATCGGGAAAGTCGTGATCAGACCACGGCCCTTGGTCAGACCAGGGAGGGTGGTCTGATTACATGCCGTCGTCTGACAAGGGAGGGTGGTCTGACCACGAGGGTGTAAAGATCAGGATTGTATCGGGCAACAGATCCTGGCCTCATAGCCATTCCGGTCCGGAAGTACACATCTGCCCTTACCGTTTGAGTTAAAATGTCATACCGAACGGGTGGGTCCGCATCAAACTTATTTTCCTTGAAATTGATGGTGGAATCAAGTACTTCAAATATTAATCCCTCCCGATATGTTTCGAATGCATATGAATTTTCATCAGATCATACAAGTTTACTGGTGACCATGGGGAAAGATCCGATCGTTGTCAACAGACTTTCCCTCAGCTTTTTTTGCATCGATCCGTTCACTATAAACGAATATGAATTCGATCGGGCAGGAACCGGCTCCGGTGAAAATATGATCGATCGATGATAATGAATATGTTTTTCCAGGATAATGGATATGTTTTTCCCGTAATCGGCTTTAACTTGCTGAAGATGTCAATTCAAATAAGATGAATTCAAAATCCGGAACTTTTAAGAATATCCAGCATGTCACGGTCCAGCAATTCTCCCTGATAGGATTCATAGTTGCAATCTCCCCGGTCACTGTTTAAAATCCCGAAACTACCTTCAAGATTCCACAGCGCATAACCTGCATCGAATTCATTAAAAATGAGAACAAGATCACTCAGGAAAGCCAGTGTAACATCGTGCGGCGTCTGATTGTGGACGCCGAATTCCTGGATCATCACAGGAATGTCTTCATTTCTTGCTGTCTCAAGTTTCCTGTACAAATTGCTGAGGATCAGTGATTTTCCATCTTCGTTTGTTATTTTTCCATCAGCATCGATATGGATGGTTTCCTGTTCCGATCCCCAGGAATTATCCCCGGGAATGATCGTGGTTTCACCGGATCCGGATTGTATGATAATTCTATTATAGGTCATCCAATCCCCTCCCGCATTAGAAATGGTGAGCCTGGAATCATTGGCAGGCAGGGTAACGGAATAATCCTTATTCGAGATGTTCTGATACCCCCACTGGGTCTGGATTATTTCGGTCCAGTCCTCTCCGGGATCCGGTCCACAGACAAATGATTTCGAGAGGACTACTTCTTCATCGAGCCTGATCTCAAGGGTGGATTCAATCGAAACCTGCCTGATATTGACAATAACTTTTGAGTCTTCAGTAAATTCTCCCTCTATACCCAGGGAAGATTGATATTCTGGCTTCCACGGGCCATACAGATAATTTGAAATATCGATCATCGGCCAGAAAGGTATTGGCCAGCCATCCGATCCCTCCACCCAGCTGGCTTTATAATGGGTAAGGGTGAAAGGTTCGTAAGCATGGATTGCCTGGATGATATTCCGGGCATTTTTGAGTGACATGATCAATTCATTGCCATATTGCAAACCATCCACAAAAATAACCCGGTTTGGGTTGTGGCTGTGAATTTTATCAATTGCAGCACTCATGATGTTTACATAATTTACTTCGTCAGTCTCATCGGGTTCATTAAGGAGGTTAAAGCTCAGTTCTTCGGCCGGTACATCCTTGTAACGGCTGGCAAAATAATTCCAATGGCTGACAAAGGCATCCTGGGTACTTTTGCTGGTCCACAAATCCACCTGCTGGTTAGCGGGAATTGGCCCCGATTTATTCACACTGTAACCGGGAGCACGATGAAGGTTGATGCAAACATGCACATTGTACTTTTCACCCCATTCAACAGCCTGATCAATTTCGGTGACCTCATTTTCAAGGATCCTGTTCCAGTCACCCCATTCGGTATATGCCAGGTAATCGAGCGGTAACCGCACGAAATTAAATCCGAGATCTGAAAGTACGATAAAATCCTCTTCTGAAAAGCCATTATTTGACCAGAATACATCGAATTTCCCCTGGAGGTTAAATCCTTTCAGTTTGGCGCTGAAAAGATCAAGATCGATGGTATTCGGTGGAATCTCTGGAGAAGGATTTTCATCCTTCCTGCAGCCGGATGCGATGAGGAACATCACCACGGATAAAAGAAAAAATCCGCTGTAGATTTTTTTCCGGAACTTTATTGAGATTTTCATTTTTATAGTTCCCGGATTAAGGGTTCAAATTATTGACAAATATATGAAATTACAAGCCATAATAATATTCTCTCATGCGGTTCGTGGTCAGACGAGTAGCCCTGGTCAGACGAGTAGCCCTGGTCAGACGAGTGGAGGTGGTCAGACGAGTGGCCCTGGTCAGACGAGTGGTGGTGGTCAGACGAGTGGACGAAGTGGACTTGCGTGGTTGAAATTCTTTGTTTACTTGCAGGCATATTAACATTATCTGCTGTGAAAAACATTGCTTGAACCCTCCAATCTGCCTGGTAAGTACGCGATTGATGGCCTGGATGTCAGATTTCCGGAGAAATCAGGGATTATCCAACCTACTCTTCCCACATAATTTATTCAGTTCTGCTGATCACCGGTATCGACAAATGATGATCACTTAATATTCGGACCGCAGGGAGATCAAGGGAGCCGGTTTTATTCCTGCTTTCCGGGAACCGTAATTGTTCAAAAGCTTTGCAACATCGCTGGAAATCCAAATAAATTTCAGCAAATTTAACGACCCTTAATCATTCCCCTAAAAAAAACGTCGGATATATGAAAAACAACATCAGCAGAAGATCTTTTATTAAAGATGCCGGTTCCCTGGGTTTAGGATTGCCTTTAATCTCACCTTCCCTCGTCCATGATGAGCCTCTTATTCCCACTTTGAAACCTGATTCACCTGCAGGGCCTGGCTCCCAACGGCTTTCGCTCAAACAACTGAAGGATTGGGAAAGCCTGGGATATGGAATGTTCATCCATTTCGGCATGAGCACATATGATGAAAATGAGCTCTCAAAAGGTGATATGCCTTCCACCCATTACAATCCTGCTGAACTGGATGTGGATCAATGGATCAGGGTATCCCGTGATGCAGGCATGAAATATGCTGTTTTAACCACCAAACACGTTTCGGGTCATTGTTTATGGCCAACGAAATTTTCAGACTATCATGTGGGAACGAGCAGCAATAAAACGGATGTTGTGGGAGCATTTGTTGAAGCCTGCGGAAAATATGGGATCCTTCCCGGTTTTTATTATTGTTCATGGGATAATCACCATCTTTTCGGATCTAAAACCCCGACTCTTACCGCGTGGGAAAATGCTTACACCACCCAGGCTTACCGGGAATTCCAGCTGAACCAGGTTGAAGAACTGATCCGGAATTATGGCCCAGTCATGGAAATGTGGATCGATATTCCCGGAGTACTGGGAGCGGATGGACGAAGAAAACAGTACGACCAGATCTCCGGTTTAAGCCCTGAAACCTTCATCATGATGAACAGTGGATTCGGTGACGGCT
>JAGTVG010000237.1 GCA_018224645.1 Cyclobacteriaceae bacterium | reverse complement strand
GATCAAAAAGGTATTGTTTCCACCAAAGTAAACACGCAACCTTCTGACTGCCTTGCCTGCCCCTATCGGCACATTGTAGCCGAAATTAAAGTTATCCAGTTTGAAGAATGAGGCATCTTCCACGTGCAGGCTTGAGAACAATCCCGAGTTCGTATTCAACAATGCCCCCGTTTCAGGATTCCTCAGATCCGTGGAACTGCTTAATACATTATATGAATTGATGGCCAGTGGAACCTCATAGAATGCCCGGTAAGAATTGACCAGGTCATGTCCGAATGATCCGCGGAAGAAAATATTCAGGTCAAAATGTCTCCCAAAGGTGAATGTATTGTTAAAACCAAGATCAAAATCCGGCAATCCGTTCCCGATGACGGCCCGGTCTTCGTTGGAGATCGAACCGTCAGGTTCGTTCCCGTCAGGTCCGCCTCCCCGGATATCACTATGGATCCAGTCTCCGTCTTCAGTAATCCCTTCGTAGATCAATCCCCAGATCTGGCCGATCGGTTTTCCTTCCTCAACCCGGATGATCGGGGTATTGTTCTGTCCGGGAGATCCCATGTTGGCAATATCCCTCACCCCGTATTGAAATTCATCATTGGATAAGGAAACCAGCTTGTTCTCCAGATACCAGGAAGCCGTAATGGTCGGGGTCCATGTAAAGCTGGGAGAATTGATGGCATTGATACTCAGGGCAAGTTCCAGGCCACTGTTGCGGATATCACCAATATTGGTAAATGTCCTGTCGAATAGGTTCGGTGGGACCGGGACGGCAAAATCGATGATCAGATCTGTCGTTTTACGTGTGTACCAGTCTAATGCGCCATATATTTTTGATCCTGCAAATGAAAAATCGATACCCACATTGATCTCGTTTTTCTTTTCCCACTGCAGAAGGGGATTTGCATTACTTACAGGGCCATAACTCGGGATAAACTCTCCGTTATAAAAGAAGTTACCTCTGACGCCAAAACGTTGCAGTGAAAGATAACTGTCCCTCGGAATGTTACCAGTAACCCCATAACTTACCCTGAGTTTCAGGTTATCTATGGCGGCGGCACCCAGGTAATTGGCAAGTTCCACACCACCGCTGATGGCCGGGAAAGTACCCCATTTATTTTCTTCACCAAAGCGTGAAGACCCTTCCTGACGCACGCTTGCAGAAACAAAAAAGGTTTCATTGATGTTTACGTTCACCCTGCCGAAGAAAGCGATCAGTTTGGCTGAGTTCTTATAGCTCGACAGATCTCCCAAGCCGTCATTGAATTCTTTGGCTGCACCCAGGTTATTGTTAAGGAATGCATCGGTGATAAAATTACCTCCCCCGACAAAATAACCCTGGTTGATAAATTCCTGGTAGGAATATCCTCCCAGGACGCCCAGGTTGATGTTGTTTCCTACATCTCCATTCCAGTTGGCAGTCGTTTCGAACAATTGGTTGAAAAATTCATCATAATCCTTTTCAGCCCTGCCATTGGTATTTTCACCTACCCAGTAACTGTTCTTGTCGAAGTAACGGTTCCTGACCTCCCTGTCATCCTGTATGGAATAAAAGGCATCGATCAACAATCCTTCCATAATCTCATACTGAAGCTTTCCCGCCAGATTCAGCCTGGAATCTACTCCTTCATTCGGATTTGCCTCCAGTATCTGGACCGGGTTGTAATAATCGAATAATTCAACATTGAAATAATTATCCCAGCGCCCGAAATCAAAATCCTGATACGAAGAAGGCAACGGGGTATTGTCATTGATCCTGACAGGGGCAGTCGGATTATAAATGGTCGCATACCTTGCTGCTGCATCATGGCCGTAATCGGATTGACGATAAGTGCCAGCCACAATCACTGAGGCAGTCAATTTATCATTGAGGGCCTTCTGTGTCAGGTTCAGCCTGGCATTGAACTGGTCAAATCCCGTGTTCAGAAAGATGCCTTCTGCGTCACGATAGTTCAGCGAAACCCGGTACGTATTGGATTGTGTTCCTCCTGACATCGACAGGTTATGCACCTGTGAGGTAGCGGTTCTCGTGATCTCATCGAACCAGTTCGTATCATTCAGAAAATCGGTGCCTACATTGACTTCCTGGCTTAAATCACGCCATTCCTCTGCATTCAACACATCAGGGGCCCTGGTAGGGCTTTCAATCGACACAAAACCATTATAATCAACATTAAAGGCTCCTTCCTTTCCGCTCTTGGTGGTCACCAGGATCACCCCGCTGGAACCCCGCGTACCATAAATGGCTGCCGCGGATCCATCCTTTAAAACATCGATGGAAGCAATATCGTTCGGATCCACATTGGCAAGGGTTCCGCCGATCACACCGTCAATAACGATGAGTGGCTGGGTATTGGCTCCAATGGAAGGCAACCCTCTCAACCGGACATCATAGCCTGCGTTCGGGTTTCCACCCGGTTTTGCGATGGATAACCCGGCTACCTTACCCTGTACCAGCTGGGCTGCGTTCTGTACGTTCCCCTGGTTGAAATCTTCAGCTTTAACGCTGGCCACCGCACTGGTGATTTCCTTTTTCTCCTGCGTACCATATCCCACCACCACAATTTCCGACAAGGCCGTTATATCGGATTCCAATGCAATGTCCAGGGTCGACTGATTGCCTACCTCAACAGCCTGCGTTTTATAACCTACATAGGAAAATAATAGTGTGGTTTCTCCAGATGGAACCTCTACGGTATAACTACCATCGATATCCGTAACGGAACCACTGGTTGTCCCCTGGATGAGTATGTTCACCCCCGGGATGCCTTCACCGGTTTCCGAGTCGGTCACCCGGCCAGAAACTGTTCTCTCCTGCGCGAACACCACCGTGCCGGCAAGTAGCACCAAAAAACAAGCGAGTAAATAGTTCTTCATAATAAAAGGATTTAATATTTATTCATAAATATTCAAACATTTAACGATTAATGAATAAAAGATATACGCTTCGAAAACCCATTCCGAAACACATATCTGATATTCGTAAAAAAATATAATTTAGTAAAAAATAGTTAATTAATATAAAAAGACTACAATTATATCGCAAACTAAAAATGAAATTATAAATTTCCAATTATTTTTTGGCTAAATATTTAGGAAAATTCCTGAAAATAATATCAATGAATAGAAATTTTGTATAATAACCGGCTTTATGCCAGCTGGCCGGCACGGTATTATCTGTATCCCGGCTTCTTAATTTTTTTAACCGGAATCAGCCCATATCGGATCACTTTCCTCCTCCTTCCACAGGGTTCATAAAAAAAAACATTTATTTTCTATAATTGGGAAAAGGTTTATACCTTTGCAACCCGTTAAGTCGGGAATGTGTGTGAACAACAAATTGTCAGGTAATGAAAAGAACATTTCAACCATCCGTAAAAAAACGTAAGAACAAGCATGGATTCAGGACCCGTATGTCAACGCCGGGCGGAAAGAACGTGATCTCGAACAGAAGGTCCAAGGGTCGTAGAAAATTATCCGTTTCCAGCGAACGTACCGGAAAAAATTCCTGATTTTACGCCCTATGGGGCCTGCTCCTGATTTCAATTCCCAAGGCTTTTTTCAAGGCGAACGCCTCAAAAAGAAAAAAAAGATTGACCGGCTGTTCAGAGAAGGAGACCGGAAAATGTTTTTTCCCGTATTGATGTATCATCTGGTCTACCCGCCGGAAGAAATCCCTTATCACCAGATCCTGATTTCGGTCCCGAAGAAACATTTTAAAAGTTCTGTCGTACGGAATAAAATCAGGCGAAGGATCCGTGAAGCATACAGAAAGCATAAAGCACTCCTCTATAATAATTATGACGGGTTTCCGTTTTTATTGGGGTATTTGTATATTAGTAAGACTGTTTCAACCTATAGCGGGATTGAAAAAAGTGTGGTGTCTTCTATAAGGTATCTGATAAAACAAAACAATTTGACAAATGAAGTGGCAAAACGTTAAAAAATGGACAGTACCGTCGGGAATCATGATCATGGTGATTGTTCTGTTTTCTTACACCAATCCAAGTGAACGATATTTCGAGATTGCAAAAAACCTTGATATTTTCGCCACCCTTTTCAAGGAGGTGAATTCCTATTACGTGGATGAGGTCAATCCCAACAAATTAATGCGTACGGGAATCGAAGCCATGCTGGAATCTCTCGATCCCTATACCAACTATATCCCGGAAGATGATATTGAAGATTACCGGACCATGACCACCAACCAGTATGGCGGTATCGGTGCGCTGATCGGAAGGAATAATGATAAAAACCTGATCATCATGCCGTATGAAGGTTTTCCGGCCCATAAAAAAGGATTAAAGATCGGGGATGAACTGATCGAGATCGATGGTGTGAATGTAATTGAAAAGACTACGGGGGATATAAGCAAACTTCTGAAAGGACAGGCCAATACCGATGTGGAATTGACGATCATCCGCTATGGCGTTGAAAAACCGATGAAATTCAGCCTGAAGCGTGAGAAGATCACCATCGACAATGTCCCGTATTCGGGATTGGTCGCTGAGGATATCGGTTACATAAAATTAACGGATTTCACCACTTCTGCCGGCAAGGAAGTGAGCCGGGCAGTTGAAAAACTGAAAGAAAGCGGAGCCAAAAAGCTTATACTCGACCTGAGGGACAATCCCGGCGGTCTTTTAAATGAAGCCGTGAACGTAACCAATGTTTTTATTACCAGGGGTCAGGAGGTGGTGAGTACCAAGGGAAAAATGACAGACTGGAATAAAACATACAGGGCCCTGAATAATCCGATCGATACGGAGATCCCGCTGGTCGTTCTGACAAACAGCCGCAGTGCATCAGCATCGGAAATTGTTTCCGGGACCATTCAGGATTATGACCGGGGTGTATTGGTCGGGACAAAAACCTTTGGCAAGGGCCTGGTTCAGGCAACAAGGCCATTGTCCTATAATTCACAGCTGAAGGTAACGACTGCCAAATATTATATCCCGAGCGGGAGATGTATACAGGCCATAAATTACGGCGAAAGAAACGAGGATGGAAGTGTGAAACGTATACCGGATTCGCTTAAGGTGGAATTCGAAACAAAAAATGGCCGGGTTGTCTATGATGGCGGCGGGATTGATCCGGATATCGTTGTCGAGGATAGAAATCTCGCGCCGATCACCTTAATCCTGATGTCTAAAGGACTGCTGTTTGATTATGCGACGCAATATTATTATTCCCATGAATCCATTGCCG
>JAGTVG010000236.1 GCA_018224645.1 Cyclobacteriaceae bacterium | reverse complement strand
CGGGTGTTGGCCCTTGATCCCGGTTTCCGGACCGGATGTAAGGTAGTCTGCCTCGATGAACAGGGGAAACTTCTGTATCATACGGCCATATTTCCCAATGAGCCGCAGCTTAAAGTTGTCGAATCCGGGTCAGCGGTGAAAAAACTTGTCGATTCCTACCGGATAGAGGCCATCGCCATTGGAAATGGTACCGCCGGGAGGGAGACTGATACATTTGTACGGTCACTGGGACTTCCCTCGGAGATCGAAATCGTCATGGTGAACGAAAGCGGGGCATCGATCTATTCGGCCTCAGAAGTAGCCAGGGAAGAATTCCCCGACCAGGATGTCACCGTACGCGGAGCTGTTTCGATAGGGAGACGTCTGATGGACCCGCTTGCAGAACTTGTCAAGATCGATCCAAAATCGATAGGTGTGGGCCAGTATCAGCATGATGTGGATCAGGGGGCGCTGAAAAGATCCCTGGATGATGTCGTGGTTAGCTGTGTGAATGCGGTTGGGGTGGAACTCAATACGGCCAGCAAGGAAATTCTTTCCTATGTATCAGGGCTGGGACCCCAGCTGGCAGCCAATATTGTGCGTTTCCGGAATGAAAACGGACCCTTTCAATCCAGGGAGATCCTGAAAAAAGTGCCCAGGATGGGTGAAAAGATTTTTGAACAATGTGCAGGGTTTCTCAGGATCAGGGATGGGATCAATCCGCTGGATGGATCATCGGTGCATCCGGAAAGGTATGACCTGGTCAGGCAGATGGCCCTGGACCTGGGATGTACGGTAAAGGACCTGCTGTCTGACGGTCAGCTGCGGGACCGTATCCGCCCTTCCGATTATGTTACGGATGAGGTGGGCCTGCCAACCCTGCAGGATATTTTACTGGAGATGAATAAACCCGGAAGGGACCCTCGCCAGGCTTTTGAAGCCTTCGAATTCAGCAAGGGAATCATGGACATCCGGGACCTGCGGCAGGGGATGGTACTTCCCGGAATTGTTACCAACATCACCAGGTTCGGTGCTTTTGTGGATGTGGGGGTTCATCAGGATGGCCTTGTTCATGTCAGTCAGCTGGCGGACCGTTTTGTATCAGATCCGGCCGATGTGGTTAAGATCAACCAGCGGGTGACTGTAAAGGTGGTTGAGGTGGATGTGGACCGGAAAAGGATCTCATTGTCCATGAAGCAGGAAAATAAGGGAGCGGGCAGGGAACGGACAAAAACTGCCGGAAAGCAGGAAAAAAAACCTGAAACCGGGGATTTGCAGAGTAAACTGGAAGCCCTGAAAGGGAAATTCAAATAAATGATGATGATATTCCGGACCCGGAATATGCCTGGATATTGTCAAAGGTGTACGGGAATTGGCGAAACACCACATGCTGGTTAGAGGCATCCTGAAAAGGAATGGGCATCTTTCCGGAATTGGGTGGGCATCACACGGAATATTGCATAAGCAGGTGCTTTTGAACTGGATTTATTCGGAAATTAATAAAAAGATCATGCCATGGAAGAACACAAGGTAAAAATCAAAAGGATTGAAAAAGTGACCCACGATGTAAAAAGGTTCATCGTGGATAAACCGGAAGGATATTCATTTATTTCCGGGCAGGCTACGGAGGTGGCTGTCAGCAAAAAAGGATGGGAAGATGAACGGAGACCGTTCACCTTTACCTCCCTGAATGAAGATCCTCACCTTGAATTTACCATTAAGATCTATGATGATCATGGTGGTGTAACGCATCAATTGGGTCTGCTTGAGCCGGGGGATGAATTGCTCCTTCATGATGTCTGGGGAGCGATCCGGTACAAGGGACCGGGTGTGTTCATAGCAGGCGGTGCGGGTGTGACCCCATTCATTTCCATTTTAAGAATGCTTGCAAAACAGGGAAAAATCAGCGGTAACCGGCTTTTGTTTTCCAATAAAACTTCCAAAGATATAATTCTCAGGGAAGAATTTCAGAAAATACTGGGTGCCGGATTTGTGAACACCCTGACCCGGGAAGACCATCCAGGCCATGTCAGCAGGCGTATCAATAAAAATTTCCTTAAAGAAAAAATTAGCGATTTCAGCCAGCATTTTTATGTCTGTGGTCCCCAATCCTTTGTGGAGGATATTTCCAGCAGTCTAAAGCAGCTTGGAGCTGATCCTGATTCGGTCGTATTCGAGGAATAGCCGGCAGTTCTGGGCTTCCTGCTGCTGAAAGTTCACAGTATGTCGGATTATTCCCTCAAACTCATGCCATCACGCGGGGTGATCGCATGAGATTGAGGGGCATGAAGCTTGTTGAATCGTGACTCATGGAACGCCTCCGGAGTTCCGGGAACTACCGGTAAAGTTCAACAAAAATACGGAGGCTGTCTCAAAAGTGTCATTTCGATCCCGCCTGTGGCGGGAACTTGACTTTGGCCATTAACTAAACAAAAAAGCACCTTTTATTTGGATAAGAAAACTAAAAAAGTATATACAAGTGATAATCAAGCATTAACAGATTCCTCCATTTCAGTCGGAATGACATTTTGGACACTTTTGTGACAGCCTCAGTATTCAAAGGAATTTCATTCCTGTCATTACCGACCCGAACCGCCTCTTCTCCATCAGCGTCTCGCGTTCCTCTTCTCCATCAGCGTCTCGCCAGGCGGACGCTGATGATTGATATTAACCCCCATCAATGAAAAAACAGGTAGCTGATCACAATGGCAGCGATTATCCCGACAAAATCAGCGATCAGTCCGCAAGTTACCGCATATCTTGTATTCCTGATATTCACCGATCCGAAATAAACGGCAATAACATAAAAGGTGGTTTCCGTCGATCCCTGCATCACTGAGGCCAGCCTCCCCACAAAGGAATCGGGCCCATAGGTATCCATGGCATCGATCATCATTCCGCGTGCTCCCGAACCGCTCAATGGCTTCATCAAAGCCGTTGGCATGGCAGGAATAAAATCGGTATTGATACCGAACCACCCGACCATATCACCAAGACCCTCCACCAGGTAATTCATAGCCCCGGATGTCCTGAATAACCCTATCCCCACGAGTATGGCCACCAGGTATGGAATGATCTTAATGGCCACTGCAAATCCTTCCTTCGCTCCTTCGATAAAGGTTTCATAAACATTCACTTTTTTCCGGATGGCCATCAGAATAAAAATGATGATGATTGTGAACAGCAGAAAATTCCCGGAGGTGGATGAAACGGCGTTCAACGTATCCTTTTCCAGGGTGGAAAAATAAAAAATGATCCCGCTGATCAGGAGGGTCATACTTCCAAGGTACAGGAGAATGATCCTGTCTAAAAGATTGATCCGCTGGAATATGGAAACCGATATCAGTCCTGCCAGCGTGGAAAAAAAGGTGGCAAGCAGGATGGGAATGAATACATCGGAAGGATCCTGGGCACCCAGCTGACTGCGGTATAACATGATGGTGATCGGAAGTATGGTCAGACCGGAGGTATTGAGTACCAGGAACATGATCTGTGCATTCGATGCCCTGTCCTTATCCGGATTCAACTCCTGCATCCCTTCCATGGCCTTAAGTCCAAGGGGCGTGGCCGCGTTGTCAAGTCCGAGCATGTTGGCCGAAATATTCATGATCAATGGACCGATGGCCGGATGATTTGGAGGGATCTCAGGGAAAAGTTTCCTGAGAAACGGTCCTGCAATTTTGTTAAATACAGCCACGATCCCTCCTTTTTCACCGATCTTCATGATCCCCATCCATAAAGCCAGGATCCCGGTAAGTCCCAAAGCCAGTTCAAACGCAAGCTTGGCCGTATCAAAGGTTTCATTCATCAGGGCTGGAAAAATTTCCATATCTCCGAAAACGATCAGCTTGATTAGTGCCACAATGAAGGCAACCAGGAAAAATGCGATCCAGATGTAGTTTAAAACCATGGTACTGATTTCAGCTTGGCCAAAATAAGTAATTTTCTTTTAAAATCAGGATCCATGCCCATAATTTACCTGATCCGGTCAACTGAACGGACAAGTTTTTCATCTCTGCGGATAAAACGGTTGGCCAGTGAATTGAAGACCAATGCCGCAGCCGGCATGTACAATCCCGGCAGGTACCTTCCCCGGACTTCTGGCATCAGTTCGATCTGATCGAAATAGATCAGAACAACGAGCAATATTAAAGAAGCGACGATGATCAATGCATTGAACATGCCGATCTTGACCTGGGTGAGCCGGTTTTTGTATTTAAGGATCTCAACGAAGGCCAGGATAATGCTGATCAGGGCCAGACCTCCGCTGATCGAATAGGGATAGCAGAAGTATTCAGAAATTTCGCTTCCGGCCGGCCGATGGATCATATATATTGAATATAATTTATACAGTTCGCCCGTTTCCGGATGATTCAGTTCCCATACCGGAAAAATCAGAAACAATATCATACAAACTCCAACCAGGAATAAAAAAACGGTCTGAATTCGTTGGATCATGGATCAAATCAGTTAAACTGCGCAAATCTAATCATATTCAGGGCTGATAAAAAAAATTACAGGCGTTTATAACGGCTACCGGCAATACTTCATACTTAGGCCCCCGAAATGATGGCCTGAGTTTGGGGCCTGTATCCTTTCCGGAAGCAATGGCAGGTGGGCAGGAATCAAATTTTACTATTATCTTTGCTTGTTATTAAGGATCAGGGTGAGATATTTTATCGATCTTGTGTATGATGGTACAGGTTATCATGGATGGCAGAGTCAGAAAAATGCGGTGTCTGTTCAGGATGTATTGGATCATGCCCTGAGTTTACTTCTGGGCAGTGAAACAGAAACGGTCGGCAGCGGAAGGACGGATACCGGGGTTCATGCCCTTCAGCAGATCGTTCATTTCGATGTGTTTCAACCTGTCCATGCCGGAAAATTAAAGGATAAGCTTAACAGCTATCTGCCCAGGGATATCGCCATTAAAAATATCTGGGAGGTGGATCCGGGAATCCATGCCCGTTTCGATGCTATCCTGCGATGTTATGAATACAGGATCACCCGGGTAAAGGATCCGTTCTTAAATCAGAAAGCTTATTACTATAGAAAAGTGAGAGATCTGGAAAAAATGAATCAGGCCGCTGAAATTTTAAGAACAACACGTGATTTTCAGAGTTTCAGCAGGGTCAGGACTGAAGTGAATCATTTTATTTGCGAGGTTTCCTCTGCAATTTGGGAAAAAGTGGATGAAATGATTATCTTTTCTATTTGTGCCGACAGGTTCCTGCGGGGAATGGTACGTGCATTGGCAGGGACCATGCTCGATGTAGGTACCGGCAAAACCACGATTTCTGAATTTTGTGAGATCATCCGGGAAAAAGACAGGAAATCGGCAGGCCGGTCAGTTCCGGCACATGGATTATACTTGAAATCGGTCAGATATCCTGATCACGTATATGATAAATTGAAAGAAGAATAACATAAATAAAACTGGTCATTGGCAAAGGAAAGAATCGCAGGTAACGTTATTGATTTCAATATTCTGAAAAGGTTATTTGAATATGCAAAACCCTACAAGGGGATTTTTGTATTTCTGGTTGTCCTTACCTTCCTGGTGGCCATACTCGGTCCCCTCAGGCCCTACCTGGTTTCCATCGCCATCGATGATCATGTGGCCATCGGTGATTATCAGGGCTTGCTGATGATGATCGGCATATTATTAGGCCTGTTATTGCTGCAGACCCTGGCACAATATGCGCATACCTTTTTATCTGACTGGTTGGGACAGCATATCATCCGCGACATCAGGATTCAGCTTTATGAACATATCCTGAGGCTCAGGCTGCAGTTTTTTGACAGGAATCCGATCGGACGTCTTGTCACCCGAAATATTTCCGACGTAGAGACATTGAGCGATGTTTTCAGTCAGGGTGTAGCTGCCATGATCGGTGATCTGCTGCAACTGGTTGTTATCCTTGTCATCATGTTTTATACCGACTGGCGGATGACACTCATCAGTTTATCCACATTGCCGTTATTGATCATAAGCACCTACGTTTTCAAGGAGAAGATCAAGTCCGCATTTAATGAGGTGCGGAATGCCGTGGCCAATCTGAATTCTTTCGTCCAGGAACATATCACCGGCATGAATATCATTCAGATCTTCAACAGCGAAGAAAGGGAATACATCAAATTCAAGGCCATCAATCAGGAACACCGGAAGGCGAATTTAAGGTCTGTTCTCTATTATTCGATCTATTACCCGGTGGCAGAAGTGATTCAGGCCATTGGCATCGGTCTGCTGGTATGGTATGGGGCCAAAGGAGTGATTCATGAATTCACATCCATCGGTG
>JAGTVG010000235.1 GCA_018224645.1 Cyclobacteriaceae bacterium | reverse complement strand
TGCAACTGGTAGGAAGCCCCCGTCATGCGGATGTGCTCCTTGTCAATGGTTCGATCAATAAAAAAGACAGGCCCAGGTTGCTTGAAATCTACCACCAGGCTGCCAAACCCGTCCTGGTGGTCGCGATAGGGGCTTGCGGTTGTACCGGCGGCATTTTTAAGGAGGGATATCCGAATGCCGGCCCGGTGGATGAGGTGATCCCCGTCGATGCCTATATTCCGGGTTGTCCTCCCAAACCGGAGGCGATCATTGCCGGTATTGTAAAGCTGATTACAAGGAAAAGTAACGGCAAACCTACAGAAGAACAGAAAAAAGAATTGACAGATGCAAGTTAACGAAATCATTTCATTGTTAAAGACCGAATTCGGCAAGGACATCCTTTTCACGAAGGAAATCAGTCCGTCAAGGGGGCTTGTCAGGATAGACCCGGAAAGGATCGTGGCCGTTGCCGAATTCCTGTTTATCCGGCATGGTTTCAGATTTATCATCGCCTCAGGTTTTGATTCCAAGGAAGGCCTTGAGATCATGTATCATTTCATGCTGGATGAATCGCATTTTATCCTCAATGTCAATGTCGTTCTGCCAAGGGAAGATCCCTGGATCGACTCGATCACGCCATTGATCAAGGGGGCCAACTGGATTGAACGTGAAATTCTGGAGATCCTGGGCATACAGTTCAGGAACCATCCGCAACCGGAACCGTTGTTATCCGGCGAAAACTGGGAAAAGGGTTATTACCCTTACAGGAGAGAAAATAAAGACGTTTAAATTTTTTGAACATGCGAAAAACTGTCATACCGATTGGGCCCTATCATCCGCTTCAGGAAGAACCTGAGCTTTTTAAACTGTATTGTGACGGTGAAACTGTAACGGACATCGAATGGGAAACGGGATATAACCACCGGGGAATCGAAAAACTGAGCGAGTCAAAAACCTTCGACCAGGTTTTTTTCCTTGTCGAACGTATATGCGGCATATGTTCAACTTCTCATCCGTTCGCCTTTGCCAATGCGGTGGAGGAAATCGGGGCGGTGGAAATACCTCTACGGGCAAAATACATCCGGACAATCATCGGGGAGCTTGAACGCATCCACAGTCACCTGCTCTGGGTGGGTCTGGCAGGACATTTCCTCGGTTATAATACCGTCTATATGTGGGCCTGGAAATACAGGGAACCTGTGCTGGATCTTTTCGAACTGATTACCGGCAACCGGAACAGTTACGCCATGTTCAAAATCGGTGGAGTCAGGCGGGACATTCCCAATGAGAACATTGCTGGCATAACCCGGATATTAAATGAGCTGAAACCGAAACTCGACCTGATCAAAGGTGCGGTTATGGACGACCCGGTATTGCATATGCGGCTGAAGGGTGTGGGTGTTTTAACCCGGCAGGACGTGATCGATTTTTGCGCGGTGGGTCCTACCTCGAGGGCCTCAGGGGTACCCGGGGATATCAGGAGGGATGATCCCTACGCCGCGTATGGCCTTGTCGACTGGGATGTGATCACGGCTGAGGAAGGTGATGTATTCGCGAAAGCGGAAGTAAGGATCCTGGAAATGTACGAATCCGTAAGGATCATAGAACAATGCCTGGAAGGACTCAGAAAGGAACAGGAAGGGGATATCGAAACCAAAGTGAAGGATATCCCACCCGGCATGGGTAACGGACATCATGAAGCCCCCCGGGGTGAGGTATTCCATTTTGTTCTGACGGATGGATCGAATTCACCCGTGAGACATAAGGTGCGGGCGCCCAGTTATACCAACATTGCCACGTTCAAAAAATCCTGCATCGGACAGACAATATCCGATGCTACGATCTCACTGGCTGCCGTGGATCCCTGCTATTGCTGCACGGAACGGATGGTGGTTCTCTATGATGCCTGGACCGGAAAGCCCCTGATGAATACCAGGGAACTGGTCAGGAAATCCCAGGAAAAAACTGAAATGTTAAGAAAGAAAATCTACCATTAAGATGAATCCGTTTACCGTTCTAATACTGCTTCCTGTTGTTTCCGGTATCGTTTTGTTTTTTATCCCGGAAAAGATAAAGAAACTGAAAGGATTTCTGACAATTCTGGTTTCCCTGGTTACGCTTGTTCTTGTCATCCAATCGTTATCCGCCGAAAATGGTGTGATCCGGTTATCCATTACCGGAACCGTACCGGGTCTGATCCCGGACCTGAGCCTGATCAAAGAGTACCTTGTATTCAATCTCGATCCGCTCGTTAAGCTTGTCCTTGTATTCACAGCCATCTTTGCCCTGCTGATATCCTTATACAGCGTTTCATACCTCTCCAGGCTGGTAGGGGCCAGGTATTTCTATGAGTATTACCTGATCACGCTGGGAAGTTCCTTCGGAGCCCTGCTGAGTGATCATATGCTTGTGTTCCTCTTTTTCTGGGGAGTGCTGGGATTGACTCTGTATAAACTGATCCGGGGATACGATGATGAAAGTTCTTCAGCGGCTAAAAAAACACTTATCCTGATCGGGGCATCAGACAGCCTGATGATCCTGGGTGCCGCCCTGATCTGGTTACACACGGGTACATTTTCAATGTCAGAGATCTCCTTACCCACGAATACGGTAACCGCCAATGTGGCTTTCATCTGCATGCTGATCGGCAGTTTTACCAAGGCGGGGGCGTTTCCTTTCCACTCATGGATCCCGGATTATGTAAAAAAAGCGCCGGCTTCTTCTTCAGCCTATCTGCCGGCCTCGCTGGATAAACTCCTCGGTATTTATTTCCTGACAAGGATCTGCGTAAATCTGTTCGTGCTGAATCAATGGCTTGTCCTGACCATCCTGATCATCGGGGTGACCACCATCATTGCAGCGGTCATGATGGCGCTCATTCAACATAATTACAAGAAGTTGCTCGGATATCATGCAGTTTCGCAGGTGGGATATATGGTCGTTGGCATAGGACTCGGATCTCCGATTGGCATTGCGGGGGGGTTGTTCCACATGATCAATCATGCCCTTTATAAAAGTGGACTCTTCCTTTCAGCAGGAAGCCTGGAAAAACAGACCGGTGAAGAGGACCTGGCTGAACTGGGCGGACTGTCCAGAAACATGCCGGTCACTTTCATCAGCGCCCTGGTATTTGCGCTGGCCATTTCCGGCATACCCCCATTGAATGGATTTGCCTCCAAATGGATGATCTACCAGGCCATCATCGATTTCGGGCATGGGATGGGTATCGCCAACAGGCTTTGGATTGTCTGGTTGGCCCTGGCGGTATTCGGTTCTGCCCTCACACTGGCCAGCTTCATCAAATTCATTTCAGGTGCATTTCTCGGCAGGATCAATGAAAGGCTGAAAGAAGTCCGGGAGGTGAATTTCCTGATGTGGCTGCCCATGGTGATCCTGGCAATCATTTGTGTTGGGTTCGGCGTAGTGGCGACCAGTGTAGTACTGCCGGAATTGCTGATGCCAATCACGGGGGATTTCGAATTCATCGGGATATGGAACTCCTCGATGGTTTCCATCCTGATCCTGGTTTCCATTGTGCTCGGATTCATCCTCTACCTTGCCGGGGATATTAAAAAATTCAGGACCGATGATAGTTTTGTCGGGGGTGAAAAGATGCTGCAGGAGACCGCCCATTATTCCGTGCTCGATTTTTATAAAACGATCAGCGATTTCAAATTCATTTCCTTCTTCTTTAAACGTGCGGAAAAAAAATGGTTTGATATCTACGATCTTTCAAAGGGACTGGTATTGAACATTAACGGCCAGCTCAGCAAAGCCCATGACGGTGTTCTGACCACCTATACGGCCTGGATCCTGATGGGACTGATCATCCTGTTGATTTTACTGATGTAATTACACTGAATTATGGAAATATTATTAGGCATAATACTGGTATTGATGATTGCGGGCTCCATTTATACATTGCATGCGGGAGACCTTTTGTCCGCGGTCATATCCTATGGTATCGTCGGGTTCGGACTGGTGATCTGCTTTCTCCTGCTGGAAGCTCCCGACCTGGCCATCATTCAGATCGTGGTGGAAACGATCACACTCGTCATCATGATCGCCGTGATCATCGACAGCTCAAGAGATGAACTGACAAAGGTATTATCCAGGAAGACTGTCATTTTCACTTCCTTCATCATAGTCGTACTGGCCGGATTTGCCGTTTATTTTTACCTGGCTACACGGGGCATGGTACCCTTTGGCGAACACATGATGCGTATGTCCCAGGCGTATGTGGAATCCGGTTCCGGACCTACCGGAAGTACGAACCTGGTCACGGGAGTTCTCCTGGACTACAGGGCATACGATACACTTGGGGAGGCGACCATCCTTTTTACGGCTGCCATCGGGGTGATCACCGTGATGAGAATGAAGGGAAAAACTAAAACACTGGAGGAAATATGAAAGGCATGACCATCATCGTAAAAAAGGTGACCCAACTGATGACAGGGATCATTTTCATTTATGGCGTCTACATCATCATTCACGGCCACCTGACTCCGGGAGGCGGATTTGGCGGCGGTGCGATCGTTGCTGGCGCTTTTTACCTGCTTATCCTGGCCTATGGTTCCGATTACCTCTCAATGACCAGGAAGAAGGAAGGGTCGGCCGTGAGTGAAAGCCTGGCCATCCTGGCATTTCTGATCTTCGCGACCTTCGGATTATTCATCGGGCTGAAATCCTTCTTTTTGAATTATCTGGGAAAGGGAACGGCTGGTGAACTGATCAGTGGGGGAATTATCCCGCTTTATAACCTCTTTATCGGCATTGAGGTGGCGGCAGCACTGATCTCCATATTTTTTGCATTTTTAATTTTTAAAGAGGAAATAAAACAATGATACTGTTTATTCTCTGTTTCATTTTACTGCTGGTGGGCCTGTATGGCGTGCTTACCCGGAAAAACCTGATCAAGATTATCCTGGGGTTGAGCATCATGCAGGTTTCCATCAACCTGTTCCTGATCCTGGTGGGTTATGTAAAAGGGGGTGCGGCGCCGATCATGAAGGAAAATACGACAATCTATGTGGATCCTCTGCCGCAGGCCATGATCCTGACCGTCATCGTGATCGGCCTGGCTACAACGGCGCTGCTGCTGGCGATG
>JAGTVG010000234.1 GCA_018224645.1 Cyclobacteriaceae bacterium | reverse complement strand
GTAATCTGATATGCCCTCCGGGAGTTTTTTTCATTTATTTTCATTTTCTGCTCAAAATTTAGGCCTGAAATAATCCGGATGATGATCCGGCATTCGTCTTCCTTATGATATAATAAATCAAAAATATTATTATATTGTAGGTTATTCCTGTCTTGAAACCGGCAGGAACTCATCCTGATAAACCTTTGAATATGATTCAGAAATCACATGAGTGTGATGTATTGATCATCGGGGCCGGCGGTGCAGGGTTACGTGCTGCAATCGTCGCCGTTGAGCATGATCCCGGGTTGAAAGTTGGTATTGTCAGTAAGGTTTACCCCATGCGAAGCCATACCGTTTCCGCGGAGGGTGGTGCTGCAGCGGTCATTAAGGATTTTGACTCATTCGATTTACATGCCTACGATACAATCTCAGGTGGAGACTGGTTATGTGATCAGGATGCGGTTGAAGTTTTTGTCAGTGAAGCGCCCCGGGAAATGATCAGGCTTGAACATTGGGGATGCCCATGGAGCAGGGAGGAGAGCGGAAAAGTAGCAGTCAGGCCGTTTGGGGGCATGAAAAACAAGCGGACCTGGTACGCGGCAGATAAGACAGGATTTCACCTCCTTCATACATTGTTTCAGACAACCCTCAAATATGACGGTATTGTCCGTTTCGATGAATGGTTTGTTACCAGTTTGCTCGTCGATGCAGGCAGGTGTCAGGGAGCAGTCGTCCTGGAGATGGCAACAGGAAAGATTGAGGCGATCAGGGCTAAGGCCGTTGTCATTTGTACTGGTGGGGGGGGGAAGGTATTTCCTTATACCACAAATGCCAAGATAAAGACAGGAGACGGCATGTCGCTTGCCTACCGGGCTGGAGTCCCACTCAAGGATATGGAATTCGTACAGTATCATCCCACAGGGCTTCCCTTTACCGGTATACTCATTACCGAGGCGGCCCGGGCAGAAGGTGGTTTTCTACTGAACAAGGATGGTTACAGATATCTTCAGGATTATGATCTTGGCAAACCCGAGCCGGTACCGGTTCTGAAATCCATGGAACTGGGCCCACGGGACAGGCTTTCCCAGGCGTTCATGAAGGAAATGGAAAAAGGGCGGACATTGAACGGAAACTATGGTCCTTATGTCCATCTCGATATCAGGCACCTTGGAAAGGAAATAATCAATTCAAGGCTTCCCTTTGTCAGGGAATTGTGCATGAAATATGAGAACCTGGACCCTGTTGAAGATATGATACCTGTTCGTCCGGTTGTTCATTATATGATGGGTGGGATCCATACGGACATTGAGGGGGCCACACCCCTGCCGGGCTTGTTTGCAGCCGGTGAATGTGCCTGTGTGAGTATCAACGGTGCGAACCGTTTGGGATCAAATTCACTTACCGAATTACTGGTTTTTGGGGCTCGCGCAGGTAAATCTGCAGCACAATATGCAAAGACCAGAAATGGGTTCAGTACCGGGCTTAAATCGATCTATGGGGATGAATGGAACCGTCTTCAGAAACTATACATAAAGAAAAAGAACGGCAAAATAAGGATCGCAGAAATACGTGACAGGTTGCATAACGCGATGGAAAAGGGAGCCGGAATTTACCGTTCTGAACAATCCCTTTTTGAATCACAAAAGATAATTGAAAACTTACAGGAATTATCCCATGAGATCAGGATCTCCGATTATAGTTCGGTATTTAATACGGAAATTATCGATGCACTTGAACTTTCCTGCCTCCTCGATATTGCTGAGTCTGTCATCCAGTCTGCATTGTGCCGGAAGGAATCCCGGGGATCCCATCAACGGATCGATTTTCCCAACCGGGATGACAGGAATTATCTGAACCATAGCCTGGCGTATAAAAGACCTGAAAATTTTCCTGAAATAAGGTATCACCCCGTAAAAATAACGCGCTGGCCCCCCGGTGAACGAATTTATGGAAGATAAATGGAAATATCATGCAGCAACAAATCACACTGGAAATCTTCCGGTATAACCCGGATGATAAGGAAGGACCGGCTTATAAAAAATATGAGGTACCGTTCAGAAAGGATTGGGTTATCCTGGATGCACTGAACCATATAAAGGACCGGATCGATGGGACTTTATCTTTCAGGTGGTCCTGCAGGATGGGGATTTGCGGAAGTTGCGGTATGAAGGTAAATGGCAACCCAGTGCTTACCTGTGCCTCCTTCCTTGAGAAACTGGCGCCAGGGCCTATCCGGATAGAACCGCTTGAATACTTTCCTGTGATCAGGGATCTGGTGATCAATATGGATGATTTTATGGACAATCTGAAAAAGGTCAGGTCGTGGATCATTCATGAAAAGGACGACAACCTTGACGAAGAATATCTGCAAACCCCGGATCAGTTGAGCGATTATAAACAATACAGTATGTGCATCAACTGCATGCTCTGCTATTCGGCTTGCCCAGTTTATGGACTTGAACCCGGATTTATGGGACCTGCGGTTATAGCACTGGCTCAACGGTATAATATGGATTCCCGGGATGATGGCAATAAGTTGAGAATGGATATTATGAACGCCGAAGGGGGTATATGGCACTGTACTTTTGTGGGTGACTGTTCGGCCGTTTGTCCTAAAAACGTGGATCCGGCGGGGGCAATTCAGCGATATAAGCTGGAAGGTGCCAGGGCATGGTGGACCAGATGGCTTCTGCCATGGGGAAAAGAATAACCATCAGTTTATGAATTTGAGGATATGAAGACTTACAGGAAAAAAATGACCATCTTCTGGTGGACAAGGAAGAAAAGCTATTTGCGATTTATTTTAAGGGAACTGACAAGCCTCGCTGTAGCTTTTTTTACGATAGAAATGATTTTCCTGTTTTGGTCACTGAAAGAAGGTCCGGATGTATACCATGAATTCATGGAGTTTCTTCGGTCACCTGTTCTGGTTTTTTTAAATCTGTCAGCCATGGCCGGGTTGTTGTTTCACAGCATCACCTGGTTCAATCTTTCAGCCAAAGCCATAGTGGTCAAGATCGGGAAAGCCAGAATTCCGGGAAAACTTGTGGCTTCTGTAAATTATATAGCCTGGATTATCATTTCAGCTGTTATCGTGTGGATATTATATTGATATTTTGCCAATGAAACATCAATTTGAACCTTTCTGGTGGTCGTGGTTCAGCGCAGGCGGTACACTATCCGCCCTTGTATTACCGGTGGTGATGATGATTTTTGGGATATCGGTTCCATTTGGTTGGATTGATGATCCTGAATATGATAAATTGAAAAGCCTGATTGCCCCGGTTTCAAGCAGGATTCTTATTTTCATCTGCATATCACTCTCCCTGTTGCACTGGGCCCATCGGTTCAGGTTTACCCTGTACGACGGATTACAGTTACAGCATCTGAACAGGTCATTGGCGATTCTCTGTTACGGTTCAGCCATTTTAATAAGCCTGTTTGCCGGGTATGTATTGTGGAATTTTTAAGGCATAAAAGCCGGATAAAGAATGTTGACTGGAAATGAACCAGGCCATTTCCTGAAGTTGATCACCGGAAAATTAAATATTAATCTGGATAACAAATAAATGCTTATGTTCAAACTTAAATCCATTCACAAACAGGGAATACCTCGTGCCCTCGAAAAAATAGAGAGGTATAGATTACTGAATGAACCCATTGAAGCGGAAAGTATTTGCAGGGATATTCTGGATATTGATCCTGAAAACCAGCAAGCTCTGATTAACCTGATACTTTCTCTTACTGATCAGTTCATTAAAGGTATTGATATACGGGAAACCATGGAGCTTGTTTTAAGATTAAAGGATGAATTCAATAAAGAATACTACAAGGGCATAATCCTGGAACGGCAGGGAAAAGCGGCATTGATGAGAAATAGTCCTGGTTTTAAACATGATGTATATGAATGGTTTGTTGAAGCCATGGAATGTTATGAAAAGGCTGAAAAATACAGCAGTCCGGATAATGACGATGCCATTTTAAGATGGAATACGTGTGCCCGGATCATAACCAGATATCAATTGACCCCTCGGCCTCCGGAAAAAAGAGACAGACTTCACCTGCCACTAGAATAAATTCATGGGGAATTCAAGGGAACAAAAAAAAATATTAATAAAATCTAGAAATACGTGGCGCAGTAATCCGGCCGGCTCAAACCCCTGATCCTGAACCTGTAGTTAATCATAAACTCATGGGTTCCCCTTGAATATTGAGCCAGGTTGCTGAGCGTCCATTCATAAGCATACCCCAGCCTCAGATTATCATTCAGCTGGAATTCGAAGGTCGTAATAAGTGCATCGCCACTTCTGTAGAACGCTCCGAGTCCTATCCTCTGATCCAGAATAAATTTCAGGTTCAGGTCAATCCCTAACGGGGCTCCCTCCTGGAACCTGATCATGGTTTCCGGTTTCAACTGGAGCCGCCTGTTGATTTCAAAAATTTTCGCCAGGACGAAGAAATAATACCGCCTGGACCTTGCATCACTGAATTGTACATCCTCTCCCTCGAAATATTTGCTGTTGAGCAGGTATGGAATGGAAAACCCGGCATAAAAGTTTTTTCTTTCATAAAACAGGCCCGTTCCGAAATTAGGCCGTAACTTACTGATCATGCCTGAAAGGTTTGGATCATTGATACTATTTAAGGTCAGCCGCGTGAAGTCAGATTTCAATTGGGTAAATCCGGCCTGCAAACCCATGGATAAGGCACCATCTTTCCACCGGATACGGTATGCATAACTGAAATAAAAACTGAAATCGGAGTGAACGCCAATGGTTTCCATACTCATGACCATACCCAGGCCGATCGGCCGGTTCCTGATACCGGAATTCGCCGTAAAGGACAGGGTGGTGGGGGCACCGTCAAGGTTTACCCATTGTTTTTGTATACAGTCGAGGCGTTGAATTCATTCTGGGTTCCGGCAAAAGCCGGGTTAATGGCAAGAGGATTAAAATAATACTGTGAAAAAACAGGCCTTTGCTGTGCGAAGCTTCCTGTTAGTGTAAGACAGGTAAAAACCAATAAGCATAAAAATATTCTGTACATCCTGCTTGATAACATTATCTGATCAGTTCAATATATCCTGAATAGGGTTCGGAACCATCACCCTTGTCAATAATATAGAAGTAGGTCCCATC
>JAGTVG010000233.1 GCA_018224645.1 Cyclobacteriaceae bacterium | reverse complement strand
ACAAAGAATTTGCTGAAATATCTTTCTTCAATAATTTTTTCCATTATTTCCGGCACATAAGGGAAGAATGAAAATGAAATGAGGCATAACGGCTGGTGCATCCGGGAAAGCTGAATGAAGATAAAAAGATCGTTTTTAAATGGATTCTTTATTTTATTTTCTAATGTATGCTTTCCTTTTTCTTTTCCAGGAAATGATCAAAAGTATCGCCCCTCAGGCCCAGCCTTATTGTTTCAAGTGGTATGACTTCATTGGGTGCAATATTGCCCATATTGACATTCGCGCCAAGCAGTTTGATGAACCAGACCTGTTGGGCCTTTTGTGGTGCTTCCCAGATAATCTTTTCAAAAGGGATCTTCGTCAGGATCTCTTCCACGAGCCCTGAGCGGACCTCGCCGGTCGACCTGAACAAACCTACCGTTCCACTTTCCCTGGCTTCCCCGATCACCTTCCATGAACCAGCATCCAGTTCAGCCTGCATCTGTGCTATCCATTTATAGGGCGGGATGATCTTTTCGGCATCTTTTGAACCAACCTCCGATAGGACAGTGCCCCTTTCGGAAAGTTTTCTGATGTAGTTACATTTCAGATCATGGTCGAGTTCAATGGAGCCATCCGAAACTTCTGCGTATTCCATATCATACTTTTCAAGTACTTTCAGATAATCATCAAATTGATTCCGTACTATAAAAGCTTCAAACAGGGTGCCGCCAAAATACGTGGGAATTCCTGATTCTTTATATAGTCTGATCTTATCCTTGAGGATAGGGGTCACAAACGAGGTGCCCCATCCGAGTTTAACGATATCAACATAATCACCGCTGACGCTTAAAAAATCTTCAATTTCACGCAGGCTTAACCCTTTATCGATTACCATTGTAAAGCCTGTTTCCCGGGGTTTTGTGGTTCTTTCAGGCAGGTTTTTTAAAAAGTAATTCATCAAAAGTTTTCTTTTCTGTATTGATCAATTATTTTAAACAATGCTTTCTGGGTCTGCAATTTAGGAAAAAATTCAAGAAGAACTGTGTGATTCTCAAAGTTTAGTATGAGCGCATTTTCGAGGTAATTAAATGCCTGTTTATATTTTCCGGCTGCGATCAGGTAGGCTGTGGCTCTATAATACAATTCTGAATTATCGGGAAGTTCGTCGATCCCTTTAAGGATAATTTCGATGGATTTTTCAAAATCTCCCTGTTCATAATATATCTGTGACCATTTCAGCCATATTTCCTTATTATCCGGTTCAAGGACGCACGCTTCTTCCCAGGCATCAATGCTTGAAACAATATTTCCCAGTTTATATTCGGTTTCCGCCACCGTGATCCAGTAATCAGAATTATCGGGATCAAGTTTTAAGGCTTTGTTCAAAAAGTGAATTGCTTCATACCATTTATCCTGGGCATTGAGACATACGCCGACTCCATACCAGGCTTCATCATTAAAGCCATCAAGCTTGATTGCCTTTTGATAATATTTTATTGCCAGATCGTAATGTTCCAGTTTTTCATAGGCATTCCCAAGGCAGGTGGAAGTTTCCGGGCTATTCCCTTCAATTTCCATGGTCTTTTTATACGCATCGAGGGCTTTGGGATAATTATTGGCTGACATGTAGGTATTGCCCAGGTTGAAATATGCCGAAGCGAAAGTATCATCGATGGCAATGGCATATTCATATGCGCTGATTGCATCTGTGAACTTGCCAAGTTTGTTGAAAACGATCCCCAGATTGTACCAGCCGTACTGTGAATAAGGATCCTGGTCAATGAATTTATTGTAAAATTCGATACTTCCTTCCAGTTCTCCGATCACATCCAGACAATACGCCAGTTCATAGAGGACATTCTCATTGTTTACATTAAATTCCAGGGCGCTTTTATAGTTCTCGATCGCATTTTTATAATCGCCCCCTGTCTGGTATGACATCCCGATATTAAAATAGATCTCATCCTTGTTATCGCTCAGTTCAAGGGCTTTCCGGTACGATTCGATGCTGAGTTCCGGTTTCCCCATCAGGGAATAAACCATTCCTTTCAACATCAGGATCTCCTCATCGTTTGGTTGGATGGCCTCTGCATTATCCAGGGTTTCAATGGCTTTATCATATTCGCCCATGTTAGATAATATCTGTGCCTGGTCCAGTTTAAGCTCGGTGGAAAAGGGATACCGGTGTATGGCAATCCCGCAGACATTCAGTGCCGATTCGTATTGATTTTGATCAAGGTAATAATCAATGATATCCTCAAATGATTCCAATGGGAAAAAACCAAGGGAATTATCCTCCATCTGCTGTTCAAAAGTCCTGACCAGCTCTTCAAAGTTCCTGCTATTCTTATTATTGCTTCCCATTTATATTCCAGATTGAAACCCCATCTATTTTTTCATTGAAAAAAACCAGTCGGATGGATCGTCAACGACAGGAAATATTATTTTCGATGGTACAAATATGATGGAACTTAGCGACAAATGTCGGTATTTTATATAGAAATTTTAGCAGTTCTCCTCCCGTAACGGCTAAGGGTCATGGGTTAAATTACTTGAAAAAAGACCGTTTTTTTTCAGTATAGTAACCACTTCCATAACCATAGCCATAATGAATGCCGCGTTCGGATTTGATGCTGTTCAGGATAAGGTAGAGATGAGGAAACTGGTGAATGGCATTTGTTTTTTCCATAAAATCAATAAACTGGGTCTTAGAGTACTCTGCCCTTAAAATGTACATCTGTATATCTGCCTTTTTCATGGCAAGGACGCCATCAGTCACAATTCCAATGGGCGGGGTATCGAGGAGAATTAGATCATATTTTTTTCTTACTCTTTTCAGAAAATGATCCATTTCCGATGACATGAGGAGTTCTGAAGGATTGGGAGGAACCGGTCCAGCCAGCATTACATCCAGGTTTTTTATATCAGTTCTCAGGATACATTCATCCAGATCTTTTTGCTGGATCAACAGGGTGCTCATCCCGCAATTCTCTATGACAGGTTTATATACTTTCTGCAGTTTCGGTTTTCTCAGGTCCATATCAACAAGCAGGACACGTTTACCGGACATGGCGAAAATGGCTGAAAGGTTCAGCCCCACAAAGGTTTTCCCTTCTCCGCTTACCGTTGATGAAATGGATATGACAACACCCGATTCCCTGGGAAGAATAAATTGCATATTGGTCCTCAGTGAACGGAAGGCTTCCGCGATGGCCGTTTGTTTATGGGGATCCACAATCAGCCCGGCTATCTCGCCTTTACCATAGGAATATTGGGGGATCAGGCCAAGAATGGGGACCTGGGTCAGGTTCTCCACTTCCCTGGCCCCGATAATTCTATTGAACGAAAGATAACCTATGCCAATCAGAAAAAATGATACAACAAGCCATAAGGAGGACCCAATCCCATAGATCAGATATTTTTTGGGTTTGAGCGGCTCCACGGGAAAGGTTGCCGGGGATAGTATTTTGAAATCAGTCACTGTCCCGGCCATGGCGAGCTGAAATTCGGCTTTTTTCTGCATCAGGGAAAGGTAAAATTCCTCATACAGTGAATAATACCGCTGACTTTTGGAAAATTCCGTGTTTTTTGAAGGCAATTCAACAAAATTTCTTTCCAGGTATAACTTCTGATCATTATATCTTTTTATCTGACTTCTGGCTGATTGGATATATTCATCAAAAAAATCCTGGATTTTCTGATAAAGGGCATCGATCTCGCTGGTACGCAGTCTGTACGCCTGGGTATTTTTGTTATAGGATAAAAGAATTGATTCACTCTGGTTGAGGAGTTCATTGAGTTCATTGATCTGATCGATCATCTCATCCGGCAGAATATTAAAATCCTGGACGGCCAGGTTTACCCGGATACCCGAATCGAGATTTGATCTCAATTCCTCAAGCCTCGATAACCTTAACTGCAACTGGTACCGGTTTGAATCGATCCCGTTCATTGCCCTGATGGTTTCATCAAGTTTATCCTGAAGATCGGTGGTTTTATTATCGATTATAAATCCTTCAAAATATTCTTCAAAATCTGAGAGTCTCTGTTCGGTGGATTCCAGTTGCATATTGAGAAATTCGATCTTCTGTGAATTAGCCTTCATTTTTTCCTCCTTGGTGTAGGTCAGATAGATCGTATCGATGGCATTCACAAGGTCCCGTGCTTTTTGCCTGTTATAATCCTTGAAGGATATTTCAATGGTGTTGGTGTTCAGCTTCAGAGGCTCCACGTTAAAATTATTCTCAATATACTCCAGCAAGGCCACACGGCTGTTGATCCTGAAGAAAAACTCTGAATCCCTTGCATCCGGGTCGAAAAATTGGGATTTAACCAACAAAAACTCAAAATAGTCTGTTCTTACAGGATCCCCGAAGTTATGGTTTGAGTTGAAATTCCTGCCCAGAAAATTATATGAAAGGTTAAATTGCCTGTCATTCAATATCCCAACCCTGAACCTGAGGTCATAGATATCCGGGTGATTGACGGTGTATTTCACTTCAAAAGGAGCATTCTGATACCGCTCATCATCCAGGAATTTTCCTATGGTGAATACATTGATGTTCAGGTTTACGCCATCTATGATCTTGTTATAGAACAGCTTTGATTTTAATAATTCGATCTCGCTGAGAAGATTATTATATGATTTTTCTTCATCGAGATTATTCAGGCCAAGGATGGAAGCCTCACTTTTTATATCCAGTTTAAGGATCGACCGGGATTCATACAATGGTTTCGTATACCTGATCACGAGGAAGGAGATTGTGATGGAAATGAGCAGTAACAACAGGATCCAGGGAAGGAATCTTCTTATAACGGTCCTGAATTTACCAGGATCGAAAGAAATAATTTTGTCCTCCTGTTCAAATGCCTGTATGTTTTTGAAATTCTCCAATGCCTGTTTATCAATTCTGCAAGGCCAGTATGATCGCCACAAGGCTGGTAACCATGCTGAGAAGCGGGATAAGTTCCCTGGAAGATTCTGAGAACACACGTACCACCGGTTCAATATAGATGATATCCCCGGAATAGACCTCCAGATCAGCCTTTTTCATTCCCTCAAGGGTGGAAAGGTCGATGATCTGAACATCAGGATCCTTAAGGTCTCCCCTGATCAGCCGAATGTTATGTGCTTTCATGTTCTTTTGTATGCCACCCGCCAGCGTGATCACTTCCAGAAGATCCATGTCTTCATTTTCAAGCGGGATCACCTGGGCAGTTTCCAGACCCATTACGATCACCCGTTTATTGTCGAATTCAAGGATCACATAGGGATCCTTGTAAAACTCACTGAATTCATCCTCCAGGGCTTTTTCAGCCTCCCTCAGCGTTAATCCTTCCAGGGTTATCTCGCCCACCATCGGTATTTTAACCTTTCCGTCTTTCTGAACGGAATAAAGACTTTCTTCCCTCCGGATACTATTCGTATTCAACTCCTTCTGCAGTTCAAAATCCGGATCGATGATCCGCTCACCTTCATTGGTGTATACCCTGATTTTCAGCCTGTCATTATTCTGTATCCTGTAATTTCTTTCGGCAAGAAACCTGGCATATTCCATATCATAGGTATAATTCCCTTCCCCGGTTTTTAACATGATATGATGTTTATATCCCGCACATCCAAAAATAGTAGGGATTAAAACTAAAAAGATATAATTCCTGAGGAACATGATTTGCGTTCTGTTACGCCAAAGATAAAATTCTAAACGTGTTTTTAAATCATTTTGTCCTTAAATGATTTGAAAGTATGCAAAGCTGCATCTTTAGCGGAAAGGAGCGGCTCCTCAATCCCCCACTGGATCTTCAGATCAGGATCATTCCAAATTATTCCCGAATCCGAGGGTGGATGATAATAGGTGGTGCATTTATACTGGAGGATACAGTTTTCCAGTGCCAGAAAACCATGTCCGAAGCCTTCCGGAATATAAAACATATTATTGTTTACGGCATCCAGGATCACATTTTGCGACATGCCGAAGGTGGCTGAATCAGGCCTGAGATCAACAGCCACATCCAGTGCCTTCCCGTAAGCGACCCGGATGAGTTTTCCCTGTTCGTGGGGTTTTTTCTGAAAGTGTATGCCACGCAACACGTTTTTATAGGAAAAGGATTGATTATCCTGGACAAATGGTTTGGTAATTCCTTCTTTTAACAATACATCCTGCCGGAAAGACTCAAAAAATGACCCCCTGTCATCTTTGAAGATCTTCGGAATAAATTCGACAAGACCCTTGATATCAAAATATCTTACTTCCATTTTTCTGCTTCAGGCGGATATTTTTTTGTCGTACTGCGCAATCAGATTCATGTACTTATCAATAACAATATTTTCATCGAAATATTGCTCCACAATTTTCCTTCCGTTATTGCCCATTCTTTCGCGGTCGGCCTCTGCAAGATCAACCATTTTTTCCATCTTTTCCGCAAGGTCATCCACATCCTTCAATTTGCATAAAAAACCATTGGTATTGTCTATCACCACACTGTTACATCCCGCCACATTGGTGGTAACGATCGGTTTTGCCATTCCGGCTGCTTCCAGGAGTGATCTGGGGGTGCCTTCCCGGTACGAGGGCAATACAATGCAATCCGCATCCCTGATATAATCCCGCACGTCCGATACCTTCGGATGGTAATCAATCAATTCTTCACCAACCCATGTATGAACCAGGCTGGCCGGGATGCCCCTTTTATGTTCCTCGTCTATGGCACCCAGGATCTGGAATTTCGCATCGATTCCCTTTGTTTTCAACTTCCGTATGGCATTGATATATTCAACAATCCCCTTGTCATAAATCAGCCTGGCAATCATCAGGAAAATGAATTTTTCATTTTTTTCATTTTTCCGGGGGGTAAATTTTTCCAGATTGATCCCCGATCCAGGAACCCGATCCGTCTTATCCAATTTGATTAGTTTCTCCCGGATGAAAAGATCGAGATCATCTTCATTCTGAAACAATACTTTATTGGGATACCTGAAGGCCATTTTATACATGATCTTGGCAATGACCGAGATCAGACCCTTATTTAAAAAGACAGTCCCCAGCCCGCAGACATTATTGATCGAGGGAATGTTCAACAATCTTGCAGCAAAGGTGCCGTAGATATTTGGTTTGACCGTAAAATGGAGAATAATGTCAGGCCTGATCCTCCGGTAAATGCGGAAAAGTTCGATGGTCAGTCCAAAGTCCTTTATCGGATTGGCCCCCCGGCTGTCCATGGTTATTCTTTCAAAACTGCATCCGGCCTCCTTGATTTTAATGGAGAATTCATCCTCCGGGGCGATTGCCACGATTTCATGGCCCTGTTTGAGGAGGGTATGGATCAGACCCATCCGAAAATTATGTATATTCCAGGAGGTATTAAGAACAATTGCTATTTTCATCAGGTCCTGTTTAACAATTTACTGCATCAAAAAACAATTAGGTAGAGGTGGCACAGGGTACAGTAAGCTTGGCATAACGCAAATAAAAAAAGAATCTCTCAATAGAATTCGACAAACGCCCAAATATAGTTATTTTTACAATTAATACAATCAAAATTTGAATTGTAACTGGCAGGTTGAAAAAGACTTGGATCAGGAAAATTTAAATACGTATGCCAGAATTGATCAGTGTGGGTAAAAGAAAGGAAAAAGCGGTTCTTGTTGCGTTGATAAATCAGCATCAGACCGAACAGCAGACCAGGGAATACCTGGAGGAGCTTGCTTTCCTGGCGAGTACGCTTGATGTGGAAACAGTTAAGATGTTCACCCAGAAACTTGAACTTCCTGATGTGCGGACTTTTGTCGGAAAGGGTAAGCTGGAGGAGATCAGGACTTATGTAAAGGCGATGGAAGTGGATATCGTGATTTTTGATGACGACCTGACCCCTTCTCAACTCAGAAATCTTGAAAAACAACTGGAGGTGACCATATTTGACAGATCCCTCCTCATCCTGGCAATATTTTTAAAAAGGGCGAAGACATCCCAGGCAAGAACTCAGGTTGAACTGGCAAGATATGAATACCTTCTGCCACGGCTTACCCGCATGTGGACACACCTTGAAAGGCAGCGTGGCGGAACGGGTACACGGGGAGGAGCCGGTGAAAAGGAAATAGAAACCGACCGGCGGATTATCCGGGATAAAATCGCATTGCTCAAGAAGAAGCTTGAAAAGATCGACCGGCAGAATGCCACGCAGAGGAAAAGCAGGTCGGCCGTCACAAGGGTGGCCCTTGTAGGCTATACCAATGTGGGTAAGTCGACACTCATGACCCTTCTATCCAGATCCGAAGTATTTGCCGAAGATAAACTTTTTGCCACAGTCGATTCCACCGTCCGGAAGGTTGTGATCAACAGGATCCCTTTTTTACTGTCCGACACCGTCGGATTTATCCGGAAACTACCGCATACCCTGGTTGAAAGTTTCAAATCCACGCTTGATGAGATCAGGGAGGCGGATATCCTTGTCCACATTGTGGATGTGTCACATCCTGGATTCGAGGAACAGATTGACATCGTGAACAGCACGCTGAAGGAAATCGATGCTTCGGATAAACCGACCCTGCTTGTTTTCAATAAGATCGATCTCTATCGCCGGATGCTGGAGCAAACAGAGGAGAATATCTATCTCAATGGCGAAGAAAGTCTCTCATTGATCCGTAAGCATTACGCGGCAACAAAAAATATGACCACTGTATTCATTTCCGCCAGAAATAACGAAAACATTCAGGACCTGAGGGATAAATTGGGAAAAATGGTAGCGAAAAGGCATTATATGATTTACCCCAATTATTTGAAAAACGAAATTTATTGATTTAAATTCGGCCGGATTACTGCTGAAGCCACTGAATCAATTCTCAGCCAATGATCCCCGGTTTCACAGGTTAAAATAATTAAATATTGGCAGAAGACACGTTAAGCGCCATACTGCTGTTATCCTGCAAGGACAGGATCGGCCTGGTATCAAGGATATCTCATTTTATCTTTGAAAGGGGAGGGAATATACTTGATCTCGATGAACATGTGGATCCGGTTGAAAAAATATTTTTTATCCGGATCTCGTGGGACATGAAGGATTTTTCAATTCCGCCGGAGGAACTTGCGGATGCATTCAGTCCGCTGGCCAGGGAATTCAAAGCTGACTGGAAGATCAATTTTGAGGGCCGGAAAGTAAGGACGGCAATTTTTGTTTCCAGATATGACCATTGCTTGCGGGAAATATTATGGCGCCACAGCCTTGGTGAATTCAGGATGGATATTCCCCTGATCCTGTCGAATCATCCTGATCTTGAGCCCGTCGCCCAGCGGTATGGCATTCCATTCCATGTTTTTCCTGTTACACTCGAAAACAAGGCTGAACAGGAGACCAGGGAGCTTGCACTGCTGGCTGAAAATCAGGTCGATACGATCGTTCTGGCCCGTTACATGCAGATCCTGTCACCCCGGTTCGTGGAAAGGTATGCGAATCAGATCATTAACATTCATCATTCATTCCTCCCGGCCTTTATCGGGAGTAAACCCTACAAGCAGGCCTATGACCGGGGAGTCAAGATCATCGGGGCCACAAGTCACTATGTGACTGAGGATCTCGACGAGGGGCCGATCATTGAGCAGGACATCATCCGGATTTCGCACAAGGACACCATCAACGACCTGATCAGGAAGGGCCGTGATCTGGAGCGCCGTATCCTTGTCCAGGCCCTGATGTACCATACAGAGCACAGGATTCTGGTGCATGGGAAGAAGACCATCATATTTGTGTGAGAACCACAGCGGGTGGAGGCCGGAGACACGAAGGCACAGGGATTTTGGAATTTTGATTGGCGCATTAATTAATCCCATGAAATTTATTTGAATATCAATGCAGTCGCCTGTTTTAAGAAGACGATAAACATGAGCAGAAGCATCTTCAGATTTTGATGATTGGAATTCTTTGACCATTGCGTTTGTCATTTCTTGATTGATTGTTGGAATTTAAATATCCCTTCTCCGCCGAAGATCGATTTTATTTGAAATAAGAAAAATATTGGATTACTTTTGCATTCCGAAAACTTGGAATGCGGAAGCTTCGAGCTTCGAGCTTCGAGCTT
>JAGTVG010000232.1 GCA_018224645.1 Cyclobacteriaceae bacterium | reverse complement strand
GATTCGGACAGAACGATGGTCACCGGTTCCACTAATAATTTTTTGATGGTGTTCTTCGATTTTCAGGCAAGTGATCACCTCGAGAAAGCCCTTGCTTTGTCCGTGGAATATCTCCAGAATTTCGGCTCAGCCGGAAAAATTGAATCGTCAGTTGTGGATTAAATCCCCTGCCCTGTAATTATCCTGAAATGAAGGGGATTCCCTGAATAAAGGAAGAATCGGATAAAACACGGCATTTTGTCCGGCAAATATATCATCAAAACCAGCATGAAGGATATTTTGAGATTGCCCATGCCCATTCCATATTTGAATCTTCAACAGATCAACCCATATTAATTCTTCGCCAATATCCCATATATAAAAACAAGAATGATTTTTCTGCCATAATCCCGTCTGCCATGATCCCGGAGGATTTTTATCCTAATACTTAATTAATGTATGATATTTTTTAAAAATTGGGTATACTTGAATCTGTCTGAGATACCGACTGAATGATCATGTTACAGACCTGCGACAAACTCTTCGTCTATGGTACCCTGATGTCGGCTTTTGTCAATTCAATGAGCGGCAGGCTTAATGCCGGCAACAGGTTACTTGGACCTGCCAGCTTGAATGGCCATTTATATGACCTGAACGGATATCCCGGTGTTATCCATGATCCCTGCAGCGAAACCAGGATTCATGGCGAATTATATGAGATATTTGAGGCCGAAGAAACTTTACTGTGGCTGGATAGGTATGAAGTTGCCAGCCCGGAATTCAACCTGATGAATGAGTACCAGCGAATCCTGATCCCGGTCAATTTCCGTGATCAAAAAATCAACGCCTGGATGTACCATTATATAAAGTCCACAAAAAACCTCATACGCATTCCCTCAGGGAATTATCTGGAATATGTGACTTGTAAAATGTAATTACGTGCCTTGTATTATTGTGTGTTCCATCGAAAAGATTGAATTTTCTCAGTTCCCTGTTCGGAAAACACTTCTGTGGAAATCTACACATTCCCGAGCATTTCAGTCTTCTAACTTCCAATTTTGAGCATTGGGCATCTAATCCATCTTCATTTCGTAAAAATCATGCCGCCCAACCTCTCCTCCTACCCGGATGTATCTCCGGCTTACCACCGGTGTGCCATTCTCTTTTTTAAATGTGGATCGTAAAAGATACCCGCCTTCCTTTTCGGGAAGGGTTATAATCACCGGAAGATATTCCTTACCATAAGCGCCGATCTGTATTTCCCCGTTGAATAATCCGGTACCTGTTCCGTCCCTGTCGATAATTTCCAGGGAAACCTCTCCTTTTATCTCCCGGGGTTCATCATTGATCCCGATCAGGTTGAATGCCAGCTTTTCACCGGATCGATAGAATTCGCCGTTATCCATATAGCGCTGATCCGGGATGTTGATGAAAACTGCCTGGGGAGCGAAACAATGTTTAAACCATTTCAGCGTCGGGCCTTCTTCCAGATCCCGGATATCATTGATAAACCAGTCGCCCGTATATCCGTAATTGTTTGCGAGATAGCAGAATGATAATATTCCGGCAAATGACCTTTCGCACCGCAGCCATTCGGTTTCAAGCTGCAACCAGTAGGCATTCATTTCCCTTCTCTGCCCGGCCGTGGCATTTTCACCCAGCACATGATCATATAGATTTTTCGTTAATTTCGCCGGCTGACCATCCCTCCACAACCAGATCCATCCGTATTCATTCACAAGCTGGGCAGAACTGGCATCCCTGAAATGCTGCATCCTTTCAGGCCAGTCTTCCAGATCACCCAGGTAATACGGATTTTCCTTCAGGAATTCATCAATATCATCTGCCACCATTACGTTCCATCCGGCGCGGTACGGGTGCGGTTCATCCATCTCATCCATCACCATTTCAGAAGATGTCATATATCCGGCATCCCAGATCCTCGTTGGATCCAGTTCCTTCAATTCCGGGATCAGCGTGTTACCGATGAAAGGATCCCAGTTTTCATTGATGGCATCCCATATCACGATGGAAGGATGATTCCCGTCACTCCAGACCCAATCAGTATATTCCTGCCTTACCTGCTCATCCCAACCATGATTCTGCCAGTAAAACCATTCATTCTGAAACATGATCCCATATTCATCCGCCAGGTCATACCAGAAATCAGGGACGATACCGACGCAGATGCGCATGGCATTCCATTGCAGTTTTTTGGGAATATCGATCAACAGATTTTTTACCCATTCCCTGTCCCATACCAGGTCGCCGCAATCCGGATCTTCAAAAAACCGCTGAAGGGTGATGTTGGTTCCACGGAGATAGGTTTTTTCTCCATTGAGATAAAAATATTTCCCTTCCCGCGTAAAATCCCTGACACCGAACCTGAATTCTGCCTGGTCATGGAATTTCCCATCTTTTTCAATGACTACCCGGGCAAGATACAACACAGGATTGTCCGGGGTCCAGGGTATGAGATCCTTAAAAGGAATGGTGCCTTCAACAATGGAAATATTATCTCTTTTTACCTGTACTTTTTGCCGGGATGACAGCAGGGACCTTTTCGATTCCGGATCGAGGATCGTAATCTGCACCTGGCAGGAATCAGACATCGGATCCCCGTATTCCATCTGTGGCGGGTAAAAACTGCGGATCTTTACCTTGAATTCAAGGATATTCTTTCTGACTGATGGCAGGATCAGGGCATTGCTGATCCTTAATGTATCCGTAAATGTGAGTGCCACATCATCCCAGATCCCGGGCAGATAATGGACCTTCTCCTTATCCGTACTTCCTGCCGCCTGGCTGGGTAACCAGGCCCTGTCACCTACGCGGATCAAAATCTCATTTTCCTCTCCGAACCGCAGGGCAGGGGTTATGTTAAGTTCAATGGGTGTATAACAGGACATGGACTGTCCGATATCCATACCATTAACATAAACCTGGGTGACATACTGTGCCTTTTTTATGGTTATTACCGCCTGCTTTTCCCCTAGATCGGCCGGAATATTTACTTTCCGCCGGTACCAGGAATATTTCGGAGTGTAATCCATATTCATTAAATTATGGCTTTCAGCGCTGACCGGACGTTCGGGCCTGTTGAAGAATACCTCATACTGGTCGATCTTCGGCCGGGCCAGATGGATCAGGCCGGGAACGGGGCATTTTCGTGTAAATTTCCGGGGGGGGAAAGCATCAGCCGTCTGATCAAATTCCCATTCACCATTCAAATCGACTGTAATCCTGTGATTTTCCTGCGCCAGCGCATAAAATGATGTGAGGAAAAAAATAATACCCAATAAGCAAACTAAAATTAACTGTTTCATTACCTGAAAAAATTTACCGGTTCAGTAATAAAAAAAATACGTGATTACCGGATTTACGTCCGGCTCAATAATAGATCTGATTCGTATCATATCTCCAAGTTAGTCTTAATTTTTACATAATAGAACGGACGATCATGAAAAAATATCATTTTATACGCCTGCTGTTTTTTGATCACCGCGTTAAAAGCATGGGATCATGCTGTGTCTTTTTACCGTGCGATTTAAAGATATGGTAAAGGTGGAAAATGATCAGGGCGAAAAAGGATTACTTCCTGCCGGCATAAGAATGCCCAGCTTTATGTTCGGATAGCCTTCAATTCATTTAAATGGATCAACGGATTCAGGCGGTCATTGATTTCTTTTTTAAGATACAGCCAGGTTACCAGTGTTGAGGAAAGATCGGCAATGGGAAAGGAATACCAAACACCATCCAGGCCGAAGAACATGGGGAGTATCAGGACCAGCGGGATCAGGAAAAAACCCTGTTTTGACAATGAAAGAATCAATGCAGGTCCAGGTTTGCCGATGGCCTGAAAATAAGCGGCCCCAATGAGCTGAACGGCAATGAGTGGTGTTGCGAGGAATGCGATCCTCAAAGCAGCAGGGGTCAGTCTCAGTATCTCGGTATTTTTCGAAAATACTTTAACGATGGCATCTGCCCCGAATATGATGGATATAAAGATGACGAATGAGAGCAATACGCCATATTTAATGGATTTATTCACCACATCCTTCACCCGGTCCCAGTATTCAGCGCCATAGTTATATCCTGCGATCGGAACAAATCCCTGAACGAGTCCCATAACCGGAAATAATGAAAACATGATCATGCGGCTGATGATCCCGTAAACGGCGATGGCAATTTCCCCTCCATAACTGAATAATGTATGGTTCATGATCAAAATCAATAAACTGATGGTGCCCTGACGTGCCAGGGTCACGCTGCCAAGGGAAAAGATCTCCCTGGCAATATTCATGTCAATCCTTAAATATTTCCGTTCAAATTTCAATTCCGATTTCCGGTAGGCAAAATATCCCAGCGCATATATGGCACTGCACAGATAGGAGATGGTTGTGGCCCATGCGGCACCCTGGATGCCCCATCCCAGGTATATGATAAACACCGCATCCAGAATGATATTCAAAACGGCAGGGATCATCATCACCATCATGGCAAATTTCGGTTTTCCTTCAGCCCTGATGACATTGTTAGCCATCATAGCCCAGGCCAGAAAAGGGATACCGATAAGAAGCACCTGGAAATATTCCATGGCATAATGCATGATCTCTCCTTTACCGCCAAATGTCAGCAGTACTTCTTCCAGGAAAATGGAGCTGAAGATCACAAAAACAGCGGCTATCGTCAATGTTATTCCGATCATGTTCCCGAAAGTAAGTTGGGCCTTTTCAGCATTCCCGCTTCCCAGGGCTCTTGATATAACCGAGCCCCCACCTATTCCGATGGCCATTCCGACAGAGGATATAAAAAATGAGATCGGCAGGGTAACTGTTACCGCTGCAATGCCCATCGCACCCACATAATTTCCTACAAAGATGGTGTCGACAAGGTTATATATCGATAACACCAGTATTCCAATGGCCGCAGGAATGGATTGTTTGATCAGCAATGAAGGGATTTTCTCCGAACCTAATATCTTTGATTGGGCCATTCAGTCGTCTTTATGGAAGCTTTGGGTTTTAATAAAAGTAAAACGCCGACCAAGTATAATTTGTTTTTACGGCTAAATATTTATTAGGTTACCGGATGTGAAAATCCGGATTGATGAGATATGTCCTGGTTTGTTCGGACACAGCGATTGAATAATCCTTCCTGACTGAATAGCCCCCCACCTCCCCCTGTTTGTTCAAGGCAAGGAATCCCACCTGGGTATCGCCGTTTTTCTTGATTTCCGGATATTTCCTGATGATCCTTTCAACTGCCAGGCGGCAGGCCTGCAGCGGAGAATTCCCCTGCCGCATCATCTCCACGATCATGTATGAGCCCACTATTTTCATTACAAGTTCTCCGACACCCGTGGCACAGGCCCCTCCGATCTCATTATCCACATACATGCCCGCTCCGATGATTGGCGAATCCCCAACCCTTCCCGGCATTTTAAAAGCCAGTCCGCTTGTCGAACAGGCGCCACAAATATTGCCCTTGTCATCAAGCGCGAGAATCCCGATCGTATCATGATTGCCAGGTTTTACACGCTCTTCAGATGCCCATTCCTTCCAGACTTTTTCTGCATGATCCGTCAGCAGATTTTCCTTCTCAAATCCCTGCTCCAGCGCAAACTGAAGGGCACCATCACCGGTCAACATGACATGCGGTGTTTTTTCCATGACTTTCCGTGCCACAGAAATGGGATGTTTGATATGCTGAAGGTAGGTGACCGCTCCCGCATTGCCTTTTTCATCCATGATACAGGCATCGAGTGTTACCCTGCCTTCCCGGTCAGGATAACCCCCGAAACCTACACTTGTATCTTCCGGATCTCCTTCAGGGATCCTTGCTCCCGCTTCCACCGCATCCAGGGCCGATCCACCATTCAACAGCACTTTCATGCCTGCTTCAGTGGCATTTCTGTTATCCCATGTGGCTGCCACCACCGGTCGGGCCGGGGCATTGCCTGACACTTTTCTGCCCGATTTCCCTTTCAGAGGGAATGAAACAGAAGCTGAGATCAGGCTGAATACGGACCCTTGGAGGAACTTTCGTCGGTTTACCATCATCAGATCATTTTAACCCGGAAATTACATGAATAAATATTTAAATAAAATTTAAAGCCGATAATTTGCCGGAATGGATTTCAGTATATAGTTTTCCGCTCAAATCGTTACCTAATGAAATATCTGTTTTTCCCATTGCTGCTGATTCTGCCGTTAATTCAACCCTGTTCCGGGCAAGGTCAGTCCGAGGAACCTGCAACAGCCACGACGGTTATCGCTTTCGGTTCCTGTTCAAGGCAGAATATCCCCAACCAGCGCTGGCATGAGATCCTGAGGCATAATCCCGCACTATGGATATGGCTCGGCGACAACATTTACGGGGACACCCATGACATGCAGTTGATGAAGGATAAATACGAACAGCAGAAAGCTTATCCGGGATACCAGGATTTATTAAACTCATCGACGGAGATCATTGGCACCTGGGATGACCATGATTATGGCGTGAATGATGGCGGGAAGAATTATTCGTGTAAGGAGGAAAGTAAAAAACTGGCGCTTGAATTCCTGGAGGTGGACGGCAATAACCCGGTATGGGACCATGAGGGATTGTACCAGGCTTATCCATATGATTTTGAGGATTATAAATTAAAGGTGATCCTGCTGGATACAAGGTATTTCCGGGATACAGTATTCAGGGATCCCGGGACCCGTGCCTATCTGCCCAATGATACCGGGGATATCCTGGGTGAAGAACAATGGTCATGGCTGGAAAACGAACTGAAATCAAGTGCTACCGACCTGCACATCCTGGGATCAAGTATTCAGGTGATCCCGGAGGATCATGCCTTCGAAAAATGGGCCAATTTCCCTGCGGCAAGAAAGCGCCTGTTCGGCCTGCTTGAAAAATATCCTGACAAAAAGGTGATCCTGCTGAGCGGAGACAGGCATATTGCTGAGATCTCTAAGATCGAACTGCCTGGATTGTCCTATCCATTGTATGATTTCACCAGCAGCGGACTTACGCATAGCTGGAGGGAGGCAGCTGTTGAAACGAACCGGCACCGGGTCAGTGAATTTGTCGTCGGACTGAATTTCGGATTAATTCTCATTGACCGGAAGGAAGATGGAAATTTCAATATCCGGTTCGAGATCAGGGGAGAGGAAGATGTTCTGCTCGATGAATACAGGACGGAATTATATTGAAGCGGTTAATCGGGGAATTGGGGAACCGGTTAAATGGGTTAATCGTGGAATTGAGGAATCAGGGAATTGGAGAATCGGTTAAATTGGTAAATCGGGAACCGGGAAATGCTGAATTTATGGTTGTCAACTAAGGGAAATAAACATATATACATATAGGCTAATAAACTACCTGGTCGGGGAATCGGTTAACCGGGAAATCGGTTAACTATTGATTTTTCGCTGCCAGCCGCCAGCAGAATCAAATAGACGATTAGACAAATTAAAAATTGTTTTGCCTGTCAGTATTTCGGCACCGAAGGATCGATCTCGTCCGACCAGTCTAAAATCCCTCCTTTGAGATTGTACAAATTATCAAAGCCAAACCGTTGTTCCAGGGCTTTTATCACATTGGCGCTCCGGTTGCCGCTCCGGCAATACATGACCACCTTTTTATCCCTGCTGATCATGTCCAGCCGGTTCAGGACCGTACCCATGGGGATCAATTCGCCTCCGATGTTGCAATATTCATTCTCCCTGGGTTCGCGGACGTCGATCAGTTGAAAGTCTTCCTTCCCATCGAGCATTTTTTTCAGTTCATGAACATTTACTTCTTTCATTTTATTTAGATTAGCGGTTAAACTTATATCAGGAACCAACTTCAAACTACAAACATAACATATTATCATTAAATAAAACGTATGCGAATCACTTTAGAACGGATGAACCATGCGGTCCATTTAAAAGCCACAAATGAGGATGGGGCGGTTATTCATGTGGATGGTGCCGCGGCGGTGGGGGGAGAGAACAAAGGATTCAGGCCCATGCAGTTATTGCTTGCAGGACTGGGAAGTTGCAGTTCAATCGATATCATCAGCATTTTAAAAAAACAGAAACAGCCGCTCGAAGATATCAGAATCATTGTTGAAGGTGAACGCGAAAAAGATAAGATCCCTTCGCTGTTTCAGGATATCCATGTCCATTTTATATTCAAGGGCAACCTGGATGAAAAAAAAGTGAAAAGGGCGGTTGACCTCTCCATGAAATCCTATTGTTCGGTTACAAAAACGCTTGAAAAAACGGCAAGAATCACCTATTCATTTGAAATTGTATGATTCATCTTACCAGTTTTTTTTACTAAATTTTTCTCCATGAAATCAAAACGACATTTCGAGACCAGGGCCATCCGTAATCAGACCGGACGGAGCCAGCATCGTGAACATTCTGTTCCCATTTTTGCCACGTCCAGCTTTGTCTTCGAAGATGCCGACCAGGCCAGGGCATTGTTTGCCAATGAAATAGAAGGGAACATATACAGCCGGTTTTCCAATCCCAACAACGATGAATTCATCAGCAAGCTCTGCAGCCTGGAAAATTCGGAAGACGGTGTCGCCACAGCTTCGGGCATGGCTGCCATGTTCTGCAGCATGGCGGCCTTCCTGGACCGTGGGGATCACCTGATCGCATCAAGGGCTTTGTTCGGCTCAACACATCAGATCCTGACCCAGATACTGCCACGATGGGGCATTACCCATACCTACGTCGATCCGAATGAAATATCCACCTGGGAAAATGCGATCCGGGAAAATACCCGGATGTTTTTCCTGGAAACACCTTCCAATCCCGGATTGGATATCGTGGACCTGGAATTCGCAGGAAAACTGGCCAGGGAACATGACATATTGCTGAATGTGGATAATTGTTTCGCCACGCCCTACCTTCAGAACCCGGTAAACTGGGGTGCCGATATCGTTACCCACTCGGCTACCAAATTTATTGACGGACAGGGCCGGGTGATCGGAGGGGCAGTGCTCGGACGGAAGGATCTTATCGAAAAGGTAAGGTTCTTTGCACGCCATACAGGACCAGCCATGTCTCCGTTTAATGGCTGGATCCTCTCCAAAAGTCTTGAGACACTTGCCGTGCGGATGGATAAGCATTGTGAAAATGCGCTGGTCCTGGCGCAATACCTTGAAGGACATCGGGAAGTGGAATGGGTGAAATATCCCTTCCTCAGCACACATCCGAAATATGCCGTGGCCAGGAAACAGATGAAACTTGGAGGGGGGATTGTAACCTTTGGGATAAGGGGAGGCCTCGTACGGGGCAAAAAATTCCTCGACTCGATTGACATGTTATCCTTTACGGCAAACCTCGGCGATACCCGCACCATCATCACCCACCCGGCATCAACCACACACTCCAAGCTGAGCCAGGAGGAAAAACGGGCGGTCGGCCTCACGGATGGATTGATCCGGATATCGGCGGGGCTTGAACATCCGGAGGATATCATTGAAGACCTGGAAAATGCCTTTGGAAAAAGTAAGTGAATTTCAGGAATCCGGAGGATTTTCAATGAGGCGATGGTGCAGTACCTGGGATCCGGTATAAATCCGGGAGCCCTGTTTGCGTCAGAAGATCCCTTTTTATATGCGGATTATTTGCGGATTTATATGCGGAAAAAATTTCTCAATCAGTGCCAAATTATTTATATTGGAAACTTTCCGTAAATAATGGTCCCCCCAGGCTTTTGCCTGATAGATCTGTTACGGCATTGAACCAAACGACATACATGAACCGACTGGTCCTGATATTTTTCCTGCTGGGAAACATGTCATTCTCCCATGGACAGATTGGTGACAGTCTATTCCGGGCATGGCAGGATGTATCCCTTGCTGATACCTTGCGATTGGCTGCCTTACGCCAATTTACCACTGAAATACGGAAAACAGATCCGGACAGTGCGATCAACCTGGCCTGGCTGATGCTGGAAATGGCCCGGTCCGGGGGATACAGGGAGTTGGAATACAGGGCCTACACATCCCTGGGGATCTCACATGCATTTATGGGCAATTACGGGGAAGCCATCCAAAATTTTCAGAAAAGCCTGGAAATCGCAGAATCCATCAACAACATAAAGGGTGCCTTAAGTAACCGGGTAAATATTGCCAATATCTACTACCAGCAGGGCAATTATAGACTCGCCCAGGAGGCCTATGAAAATACCGCTCAAAAGGCCGCGCTGGCAGGTGACACAGTCACCATGGAATCAGCGATCAACAATCTTGGAAATATCCATTTTCAACAGGGAAATCTCGATACGGCCCTCTCCTATTATGAAAAAAGTCTCATGCTGGCAACACGGATCAACCGCAGGTCCAGTATGGCTATGGCAAATTCAAATATAGGATTAATCCTTTCGGAAAAAGGCAGATACATCGAAGCCCTTGAATACCTGCTGCGAAGCAGGGAGATAAAGGAAGAAAGGGAGGATGCTTATGGATTGGCCTCTGAACTGAACAGCATCGGCATGATTTTCTTCCTGCTTGAAGATTATGAAAAGGCATTCGACTACTGGGATCAGCACCGTTACCTGGCAGAAATGCTGAAGGATAAAAATGCGATCAGTATTTCCATGGATAATTTTGCGGCGTTGTATTCCGCCCGGAAAGATCATTATCAGGCCCTTGATTATGCCCGGAAAGGACTCGCATTGACGGAGGAAATAGGAAATAAGATCGGTCAGGCTTCCGCCCATACGAGAATAGCAAACATCTATAATGATCTGGGCCGTAACGAAGAAGCCAGACAGGCTTATCATCTTGCCATGGAAATTTACCGCGAACTCGATGTTAAAAGTTCAATGGCGGCGGTCTATGTCAGCCTCGGCAATATTTCGCTTAAGGATAAATCATTCAATACGGCGAGAAGACTCTGTACGGAAGCCCTGGATTATGCATCAGCTGAAGGGATGATCGAGACGATGAAGGAAGCGTGCAAATGCATTTCTGGCGCATGGGAAGGACTTGGCAACTACCAGAATGCGCTCCTTTATCATAAGCACTACCTCCAGTACCGCGATTCACTGTTCAACGAAGCCAAAACCAAGGAAATCACCCGCCTTGAATTGAATTATGCCTTTGAGAAGGAAAGAGAGGCAGACAGCATTGTTTTTGCCAATGAAAAAACGCTGATCGAAGCAAAGTTAAAACGGGAAAGGGATAAGCGGATCTTTATCATTGTTTCCGGATCGGGCGGAATTGTTCTGCTTGGTATCCTTGGGTTTCTTTTCTGGCGTTCCGGAGAACAGAAGCGGAGGATTGATCAACAGGAAAAGGATCTTCAAAAGGAACGGGAGATAGTCGAGCGTTTGAAACAGATAGATCATTTAAAGGATCAGTTCCTGGCCAATACATCCCATGAATTAAGGACGCCCCTAAGCGGGATCATCGGACTTTCGGAGTCCCTTATTGACGGTATTGCCGGTAATCTCCCGGGGGAAGTCCTTCAAAATATCAACCTGATCCGAGCCAGTGGAAAAAGATTGTCAAACCTCGTCAATGATATTTTAGATTTTTCAAAACTTAAAAACAAAGACATCAAATTGCAACTCGGCCCGGTGGACCTGCATGCAATAACGGATATGGTCATCATGATTTCCCGGCCTTTAGTTTCCGGAAAACCACTTAAACTTTTAAATGAAATCCCGGAAGATCTCCCCTTTGCCCATGCCGATGAGGACCGGGTTCAGCAGATCCTCTACAACCTGATCGGTAATGCGATCAAATTTACCGAGCAGGGGGAAATCAGAATTTCGGGTGAAATCCGGGAAGATGAGATCCTTATTTCAGTTTCCGATACAGGCATTGGGATCCCGGAAGATAAACTCACCTCCATATTTGCCTCATTTGAACAGGTACATGGCGGCGATGCACGACATTATGAGGGTACCGGTTTGGGGCTGACCATAACAAAACAACTTGTCGAATTACACCACGGAAGGATTCATGTAATTTCGGAGCAGGGTAAAGGATCAACTTTTACCTTTACCCTTCCGGTCAGCCTGAGCCTTGACAAGGAAGATGCCGTCCCTGATCAGAGCTCCGGCAGAATTCCCCTGCTGAACGACATCGAATACCACCCGGTGACTGCCGGGGTAAAAAACTGGGAAAATCGAGGGCAACCTGTTGGATATGAGAAGGCAAGGATCCTCATTGTCGACGATGAGCCCGTGATCCGGCAGGTCCTGGAAAATCAACTTCAGCTGGGAGGATATGAAGTGCTCCAGGCCGACAGCGGAGCCGAAGCATTGAACCTGGTCATGGAAAATGAATTACCCGACCTGATCATTCTTGATATCATGATGCCCCGGATGAGCGGATATGAAGTATGCAAAAATATCCGTGAAAAACATGGTCCTGCCCTCCTGCCAATCCTTATGCTTACGGCAAAAAACAGGGTATCTGATCTTGTAGAAGGTTTGGAGGCAGGTGCAAATGATTATATTGCCAAACCATTTTCAAAGGAGGAACTTTTAAGCAGGGTGAAAACGCATCTGAACCTGCAGCGCATCAATGTCATTACCAACAAATTTGTACCGGGAGAATTTCTGAAATCCATCGGGCACCAGTCGATCACAGAGGTGAAACTCGGGGATCATATCGAAAAGGAATTCACTGTTTTTTTCTCTGACATCAGGAATTATACGACCATTGCCGAACAAATGAGTCCGAAGGAAAACTTCAATTTCATCAACGAATATGTGGGAATGATGGGTCCCGTCATCCATAAAAATCATGGCTTTGTACACCAGTATCTTGGGGATGCCATTGTGGGTATATTCCCGAACGAATCCGAAAAAGCTTTGAGGGCTTCAATCGAGATGCAGAAGGCCATCAGGAAATATAATGGGGAACGGAAACATAAAAAGATGCCATTGATCCAGGTAGGCATGGGCCTGCATTCGGGTCAATTGATCATGGGCGTTATCGGGGATCAGTTCCGCAACGATCCGGCCACAATTTCTGATACGGTCAACGCAGCCTCACGAATGGAAGGGATAACCAAGTTCTTTGGTGCGCTGATCATTTTAAGTGAAGGCACCTATGAAAAGATCTCCGATCCGGAAGAATTCAATTTAAGGTATCTGGGCAAGGTTCAATTAAAGGGGAAAATGGATTCCATGGGTGCCTATGAATGTTTTGACGGTGACGATCCGGATACATTGAAACGCAAGATCGAAACACAACATTTTTTTAACGATGCCATGGACAATTTCCTGAACCGGGAATTTGCCGAAGCCACTGCACTTTTCAACAGGATCATCAAATCCAACCCCGGTGATCTGGTATCAAAACATTTCAGGCAGAAATCAGCACATTATACCGTCAATGGGGTGCCTGACGACTGGGACGGGATTGAAAAACTGCTTGAAAAATAATGTGCCCAGGGAGGGGGAGATGCGGAGACGGGTAAATGCGGAGACGTGGTGACGCGGTGACGGGGAGATGCGGAGACGGGGGACGGGGTGCCGTTAATCCCGGGGACTGGTTTGGTCGGACTCGGGGAAGCCCGACAACACGCATTTGCGTAATCGTCGGCAGAGGGGGAGATGGGGAAACGCGTGGACGGGGAGACGGGGAAACGCGGAAATGGGGGGACGCGCAGATACCCTGGTTTAATTTCTCTGCGGATGAATGATCAGCATGTAAGGACCGAAATTTCCCATAGCCCCAGGCTCTTATCGGCAAACAGTCCATCAGCCTCTGTACATTGCTCATTCAGCAGATAAAGCGGCCCTGGAAATGCAAATGGTTGTGCATTAAAATTTACGGGACGCCAGCCACCGGAGGGTATATCCTCATTGACCTCCTCATCCGGAAAGGTGGTGGTCATCAGGTATCGTGCATTGCTTCTTTTAATGTTAGCCAGCGCCATAAAAATATCATCATAGGAAAAATGCACCAGGCAATCCCTGCAGAAGATCAGATCAGCCGGGGGTAAATCATCCCGGGTAAGATCCAGCACCTTAAATGTAACAGCCCCGCCCCGATATTTTTCAGCATTCTGCCGCACCAGGTCTTCCAGAATATCGGCGCCGATATAATGCCGTCCGGTCCAGTCAATCAGGTTCATCCAGTTAAAATCTCCGCAGGGAATGTCCAGGATGGTGCCAATCTGAAAAGAATCCAGAACCTCAGGAATTTTTTTTATGATCTCACTGGTCTGTTTCCTGGTCGATCCCGGTCCCGATACTGAATCCTGCCGAGGATCATAATGCCAGTGTTTACGATGATTGATCCACGTAAACGTTTCATTCAGGCTAAGTCCTGTAAATCTCGCTCCATCCCCATAGGCATAATAATCAGCTCTTTTTTTCATCAGGCAATATTTCCCCGATCCCAAAGGACATTATAGGTAGATAATTCATAAATTTCCGGTTTATGCCTGTTGGCACACCCGGCAATGAATAAAACCAGGCAAATAATCCCGGTAAATCTTTTTTTGGTCATGTTATTAATTTAAAAGCCCGCTATTCTATTTCCCCGCTAATCTGTTTCTTTGATCCAGTCATCCGAAGAGGAAACTTCAAGTGCCCCGCTTTTTTTATCCAGTATATAATCCACCATATGCCTAACACGGCAACCCTGGAAACAATAATCCCCCGTACATTTCAGAACGACGGGATATGAATAGCCATAATTCCTTTCAAACCGCAGGATTTCGTCATTTTCGTCAATGATAAAACCCCATTCAAAATGAATGACTCCGGATCGGCAACCTTTTTCGGGGATCTGAATATCATAGAGATATTCACCGGAACCATCCTTGCCGAGTAAAAGATATCCCCCCTTTTCACCCTGGTACTTTCCATAAAAATCAGGGTTCGCCTGATGGGTGACTTTCACCATCCGGCCGTTCAACTCAAAAATTTTTACTTTTTCCGTAACCGGATGGCCTGCCTGGGATGATAAAAGCAGCCAGAACAACGGGAGGGTTATGGAGATGACTGGTTTCAGTAAAAATTTCATTATAAAAATATCCAGCGAATATCAAAATTTAATTCTAATTTGACACCTTATTTCTGTTTTTTTATGTCCTTCAATTTCATCCAGACCCGATCCGATCGT
>JAGTVG010000231.1 GCA_018224645.1 Cyclobacteriaceae bacterium | reverse complement strand
TGGAGTCATGGCATGAGTTTACAGATCTGGAGTCATGGCATGAGTTTACAGATCTGGAGTCATGGCATGAGTTTACCGACGAGTTCAGCCTTTCTTCAGATCCAGTCTCCGGCCGATCATGGCATAAAACAGGATGATCAGGAAACAGATCAGCGGCACGATATATGACAGGCTGATACTTCCGGTGGCATCGGAAACCAGCCCCTGGATGGCAGGGAATACAGCACCGCCAACAATCGCCATGATCTGTCCCGAAGCAGCAATCTTGGTATCCTCCCCCAGGCCCCTGGTGGCCAATCCATAGATGGTCGGAAACATGAGCGACATACAGCCGCTGATCCCCACCAGGGCATACACGCTGATCAGACCATGCCCGAATGTTACGGTTGCCGTGAATATGATGGCCAGCAGGGTGGCCAGTGAAAGAAGTACCCCCGGATTGATTACCTTCATCAGGGCGGTATTGACAAAACGCATGGCTGTAAAAACGATCAGTGCAGCTATGTAATAGGAGGAGGAATCCGCTTCATTGAGGCCAAGCTCGGACATGATATACCTGATGGTGAAAGACCAGACACAGAGCTGGGCGCCCACGTAAAAAAACTGGGCGATCACCCCCAGGACATAATGCCTGTTGTGCAGAAGACGTTTCAATGCCGGCCCGAGATTGACCCGGTTATCGGCTTCCGCCGCCCGGGGCATTTGCCTTGCCGCGATAGTGATCCAGAGGATCAGCAGCACCAGGGCCACACCCACGTAAGGCCCCATCACCGCATTGAGTTCCAGCCCCTGAAGCGCAGAAAGTTGTTCCTTTCCCATCGCTGCACGCTCTTCAGCGGTGGCCACATTCAGGTGGGACAGGATGAAAAACTTGCTGAGCACCACCCCCGTGATGGATCCGATCGGGTTGAATGACTGTGCAAAATTGAGCCGGCGGGTTCCCGTCTCCTCCGGGCCTATGGCAATGATATAAGGATTGGCCGTCGTTTCAAGTATGGACAACCCTCCTGCCAGGATAAACAGGGCGGTAAGAAAATGCCCGTATTCCATGGTCCTGCTGGCCGGGTAAAAAAGCACCGCACCAACCATGTACATGCCCAGGCCCAGCAGAATCCCTGTTTTATATGAGTATTTCTTGATGATGACGGCCGCGGGCAGCGCCAGGCAGAAATAGGCGCCGTAAAAGGACATCTGTACGAGGGAAGTCTGAAAATCGGTCATGCTCATGATCCTTTTGAAAGCCGCAAGCAGCGTATCCGTCATGTTATTGGCCAGTCCCCATAGAAAAAAAAGGCTTGTGATGAGGGCGAACGTAATGATGGGTGTTGATTTCGGGAATTTTTTCTGAGCCATATATCCAGTGAATTTTGTGAAAGTTGAAAAAATCTCCTGAAGTAAGGACATTACGATCGATTGTGCAATATATAATGATGAAAAAAATTACGGGACCACCCGGTCAGGTGCGGGCCATGGAGACATGGAAAATGGAGTTTTCTTAATGATAACCACGAACGGCCAGAAGCCCATCGGGATTTTTTAAGTGTATCCGCCGGGCCATGGAAATACAAAGTGTTTTAATATTCAGAGGCTGACCCGGGGCATCTTGAATTTTATTCGAAAGCTAAACCGGATAATCGTCTTCTGCCTGGTTTCCCTGCCTCCCCTTTAATTTCCGGATTACATTTTCGTTATTTCGAGCCTCTGCGGATTCTAAGCGCTGTGACCTCCGGGGCTCACGCAAATGGGGGGATTTTTAGCTTTTTAAGGGCATCAGCCTGGTGGAAACATAAATGATCGGTAAAAATACATATCTTTGGCCCCCAGATTAAGGGATATCCCGCTGACAATGACGATCCACGAAAATGCAATTTCGAAGACTTCCTATGATCCGGATGCCCGTCTGCTGACGCTGGAATTCTATGGACTGATGAAACAGGATCTGGGGATGGAACAGATCACCAGGATCCTTGAATTTATTGAGGATAGGGAGGTCTGGGGGGCAGTGGCTGACATACGGCGGCTGCGAGGCTCCTTCATCAAGGTCTTTGATGCTTTACGCTACACTTATTATCCTGTCGTGGCAAAAAAAGGACACCGGTGTAAGGCCATTGTGGTCTCGGATGACATCATCACGGAACACCTCGCTGCAAAACTCAGGGATATGATCCAGGAATTTGGTATGGAGGTACAATTATTCAAGGACCGTGAGCAAGCCGACATCTGGATCATGGATACTTTGAAGAAATACCATCCGGAACTGAATTCCCTTGCCTGACCGGGGATTTTTAACGCCCGACCGGTTTGCCGGTTCATTGGTTTGCCGATTCATAGGTTCGCCGATTCATAGGTTCGCCGATTCAGCGATTAACCGGTCCCCCATGCTGAAAACATGATGGATCTTCACCCACCATTATTCAGGGATCCACTCGTCCACCGGATGCATCTGAAGGATATTTTCGGCAAAATGATAGGTAGCCTGCCGGACGCCCTTCCAGTCATCGGATTTGAACTTACAGGCGATCACATGTTCACCCGCCCCGGGAAAAGCATTTTCCAGTTTCAGCGAATCCGAAGTACCCAGCTGGCCGAACATTTCGAGCATGGCATCCACCTGCACGGTCTGGTCCTGTTCTTCCTCATTTTTATAATAATAGGCAAGAAAAACGGGCTGTGTGATTTTTCTGAAGGTATTCCTGGTCATGGTGATGTTGAGCAGCTGCTGTAAATAAACGGCTGCCTCCATCCGGTATGAACCTGTCCAGTACAAACTGTCCTCATAACTTTCAGGCACGGAAGTACTGTATTTTCCGCCATTCACCATTCTTCCGATCTGTAAACCCCAGGGATAGGCGAGCAGGGGCGCTGCCGGATTATTGATCCGGATATTGGGCGAGAACAGGATCAGACTGTGAATATCCGGATGATGGGAGGCCAGATACAACGAAAGGGTTCCCCCTGTGGAAGTACCCATCAGGATCACCCTCTCCCCGACCTGTTTACCGATGGCCAAGGCTTCTGCGGCAGATCTGACCAGGTTTTCCGGCGTCATGTCCACCAGGGCATCTTTTTCGTGAATGCCATGACCATGCAACCTGGAAAGATATACATTACATCCGTATCTCCTGCCGAAATCAACATGCACGGGTATCCCCTCCCCCTGGCTGGCTGAAAATCCATGTAAGTAAACAACAGCATATTCAGTTTTATTTTTAAGGCTGTCGTTGTACCAGATGACCCTTGCTTCGTTATCCAGCTTGAGATTCATTATGGTTGCTTCCCGGTCTGAGACAAAATACTCCAGTTCCTCACCATGATAAACGATCCCAGGAATCTCTGCACTCACCTCTCCCGGATAGGGCTGAGGCCCTGTTAAATACAATGCGGCAATTACCACCGGAATCAAAATATAATACCTGAGTTTCTTCATCCGAAATCCATGTTATCATCTAAAATAAATAAAAGTTCTGATATATTTTAATGCATAGGCCGGATGGACGTGTCCTGATGCGGCCGGAAGATGTAAGTTTTTAAAGGGTTAAGCAGGCAATCTATCAAAGCCTCCGCTTTGCGGAACGCGGTTGGGGGGAAGATTATGTCGTCTCACGGCATTCATAACATGTATTCTGGATTTCGGCAAATTAAATTGATTTATGCTGACTGAGGAAAAGATAAAAAGCTGTTATATCTTTAATGACCTGAAATACATCCAATATTCAGCATCACTACCATGAATACAGATCTTCTTTTTCAATTCAGTAATATCTGGGTCATTCCGGGCTGGATCCTGCTCTGGTTCTTTCCCGGCAGGTCATGGACTTATCCTGTGGTTACCTACCTCATCATCCTTTTGCTTGGGCTGATCTATGCCATCCTGCTGTTCGGCAGCCAGGTTCCATTTGATCCGGAGGCATTCAGCAGCCTGGACGGCATCAAATCCATGTTCGGGAACGATAGGCTGCTTCTGGCCGGATGGATCCATTACCTGGCATTCGACCTGACGGCAGGATTGTTCATCACAAAAGACGCCCTGCGGATAGGTTATCCGGTTTGGCTGCGGATCCCCGTATTATTTTTTGTATTCATGACCGGTCCCCTGGGCATGCTGATCTATCTTATGACAAGATTGATCTATTCGAAAAGTGCCCGGTGGAGCTAGGGAAAAAGGGAGGCTCTTCGGTTCATGCCGGTGAATGGCGAAAGGATACCGGTCAGCTTGACCACGAAGAAGATTTATTTGTCCCGCGGTAATCTCGAGGGAGTGGACGTTGAAATTCAGCGGGCAATCAATCATCAGCGTCCGCTTTGCGAGACGCTGATGGAGGAGAGATATGCGAGACACTGATGGAGGAGAGATATGCGAGACGCTGATGGAGAGTGGAATGCGGGATGCTGATGGAGGTGATGGGGTTCGGGTCGGCAATGACAGGAATGAGATTCTTTTTAATGCTACCACGGAGGGGTTGTATTTTTGTAGAACTTTACCGGGAGTTCCCGGAACTCCGGAGGTGTTCTCCCTGCACGTACCTGTCGTCATCCCTGGCAGCTTTTGCGGTGGGCAAGGGCGTGATCAGGGATCTCCATGGAAGCCTCCTTTATCTGGATTCCTTTTGAATGACAGCAGGGAATAAGGGACGGAAAAAGAAAAAACAGGAAGCCTCCATGGGTGTGCATTTCAGTTTCTTTCAGAAGGGAATTTCCCCGATTCATCATTCCTGCCTTACCTCAGAAAGTCAGACTCATGCCATGACTCCGAGTCATGGCATGAATAACAGTTCAGACAGTAAACTCCATCCCTTCCCGGGCGAGCAAACAGTCTTTAAACCTTTCCCGGCATTTATTCTCCATTTTGAACAGGAACTCATCATTGTGGTCAGGATCATGATGGGTAAGGATAAGCATTTTGCATCCTGCCTGTTCTGCCACTTCAATGGCCTGTTCGTAACTGCTGTGTCCCCATCCCCGATGTGTCTCAAGCTCTTCAGGGTTGTATTGTGCATCGTGGATCAGGATATCGGCCCCTCTTGCCAGACTGACGATCCGCTGATCTATTTTTTTCCCGTGCTCGATATCCGTGCAGATGACGATCACTTTTTCCCGCCAGTAAAGCCGCATGCTGTAAGCTGTGCCCGGATGATTGTGTTTCCTGACTGTCACAACGGTTTCACCAAACAATTCAATTTCATCCTTTGGCATCAGAAAATTCATTTTCGCTCCCATTTCATCAAGCTTTACCGGGAAAAAAACCTCATGCATCTGGAAGTTGAACAGGCTTTGAATGTCCTTCAATGGCCTGTCCCTGCCCATGGTAATGATGTTTAACGTTTTTTCCACATTATAGGCCGGCTTGAAAAACGGGAAACCCTGGATATGATCCCAGTGAAAATGAGTGAATGCAAGATAAATTTCGTTATCACTGGACGGATCCTGTTCGATTTCTTTTCCCAGTTTCCTGATGCCGGTGCCGGCATCGATGATGGCAATTCTGTTATTGATATTGTTCGTAATGGAAATACAGGTGGTATTGCCGCCAAATTCATAAAAACCCGGTTCACTGATCGGGATCGAACCCCGCGTACCATAAAATTTAACTTTAAATTTTGGCTCCATACTGCTTCTGTCGTGGTGGATATTAAGATAATTAACGCATTAAATACCATAAGGATTTTTCCTGTTGATGGGATATGCCGGATCATGGCTGCCGGATCGGAAAATTTCAAGCCCTGAATACCTGCTTCAAATTAAATATCCCTGATTTCTGATCCGGTCAGGAAAAACCCGGATAAAATTATTCAATTATACCTCATATAACACGGAATACGGCTCATTTTTATTTTATCGTGATCACCAGGGATGCAGACTCAGGAAGAAAATGTTTCCACGGCCGGCTTATAGGTCTGCCCGAAGGATGTATGTCAAACCGGATAAATTTGGACGCTTGCATTTGCATTTATCATCAAATGTGTAATAAATTAAAAAAACCAGAAACATAACTTACCAGATCATGGCCAATACTTTTCAGAAAACCAGAACGCTGTCGATTTTAAATCTTACCGGGTTTATCGTGGTCATCTTCATGAATTTCCTTGCGAATTTCAGAAAGAAAGTATACTGAACACTTGCGGTTCGAATATTCAAAGTCCAGCCTTCCTTGTTAAATGAAATATGCGTAAATTTCCAGCAACCTTTTCAAAACAGATATTAAAATGCTGAATGAAACCGGTCATATCCCTTTTGATACCAAGGTGAAACTCCTGAAGAAAATCCAGTTGTTCTCTGATCTGCACCGGCCTTCCCTGAAAAAGATCGCCGACCTGGTGGAAGAAACTGAATATCAGAAAGGACATTATATATTCAGGAAGGGGGATGAAGGAGATGCCGTTTTTATCATTGCCCTAGGCAGCGTGAGCGTCCGTGATGGTGATTTCATACTCTCCCATTTAAAGGAGGGGGATGTATTCGGGGAATATGCATTGATCGACAATAAGGCAAGATCCGCATCGATCCTGGCCGAGGAACCGGTGCGTCTGCTGCGCCTGAGTCACCATGATTTCTCCCGGCTCATGGAGAATAATAAGGAGATCCTCCATGGGTTACTCCAGGTTTTCGTTAACAGGCTCCGTCACCAGGATCAGATGGAAATCCAGCTATCTGAAAAGAATGCCCAGATCAGCCAGCAGAAGGAGATCCTGGTTGACCTCAACGAGGAAAAAAACCATCTTATTGCCATCATCGCCCACGATCTCAGGAATCCGCTGTCGAGCACGCTTTCCCTGGCGGAACTTCTCAAATCGGAAAGTGAAAACTTTACGGATGATCAGAAAATATGCATAGCGGGAATGATCAGGGCGCTCAACCGGATGAACGAAATGGTCAAAAGGATCCTCGATGTACGGTCACTTGAAGAAAAACAGGGTAATCTCAACCTGGAAAGGACAAACATTTCGGGCCTCTACCAGCAGGCATTCCTGAATTTTAAAGATAAAATCGATAAAAAAGGACTGAACGCCGTATTAAACCTCAATGAGGTTTATGCGGTGATCGATAAAAACTACCTCCTTCAGGTGATTGAAAACCTGATCTCCAATGCCGTAAAATTTTCACCGGAAAATAAGAACATTTATTTTAATCTCTGGGCCAACGAAGGCAAGGTATACATCGGGATAAAGGATGAGGGACCGGGCATCTCGCCGGAAGACCAGAGAAAACTTTTTATGAAATACCAGCCGCTGAGTGCTGTTCCCACCGGTGGGGAAAGTTCGACCGGAATAGGACTTTCCATTGTGAAAAAATTTACTGAAATGATGAATGGTGAGGTCCAGTGTGAGAGCACTCCGGGAAAGGGAGCCAAATTCATTGTTTCCTTTGACAGGGCTTGAGTTTATTTTCCACTTAAAATCATGATAAATAAAACATTTCTGCCATCGAGAAGGGATTTCCTGAAAACCGCCGGTATCGTTCTGCCGGCCATGGGCATGGGCAGTATTACTTTCCCTGCCTGTTCCCCGGAAAGAAAAACATCATCAGATGAATTATTCGGATATTTTCAGGATCCGGCCCCTGAAGCCAGACCATTTTTCCGCTGGTGGTGGAATGGGAATCAGGTGGAAAAAGAAGAGATCGCCAGGGAAATCAGGCTGATGAAAAATGCAGGCGCCGGCGGGATCGAGATCAACCCGATCGCGATGCCGCAGCAAATCGAAGATTCTCCCCGTAACGGATTGGCATGGCTGAGTGATGCCTGGTGCGAAATGGTGAGATATGCCGTTGAAGAAGCCGGAAAAAACAATATGGTGGTTGACCTGATCGTGGGTACGGGATGGCCCTTCGGCGGTGAATTCCTGGACCCGGATGAGACGATCAGGGGATTGACATTTGAACTGCATGAAGTGCAGGGGGCAGGGGAAAAATCTCTTACCCTGAGAGAACCGGAGGAAAACGAAGAAATTTACAAAATTTACCTGATCCCTGCCGGTATAAAGGATATTGAAGATGTCATCGCCCTGGAGGAGCGTACTGACGCTGAAAACCAGCTGGCAATAAACGTTCCGGATAATGATTGCCAGGTGGTGGTCATCCGGATCAAAAAAGGGTTCAGGGAAGTCTTCAGGGGAGCTCCGGGCGGAGCAGGTCCTGTCCTTGATCATTTTAATGCCGGGGCGGTATCAAAATATCTCAACCATATGTCCGATGCCCTGAATCCATATTTTGATGGAAAACTCGGGAATGGTTTACGTGCCATGTTTTGTGACAGCATTGAGCTGGAGGGGGCCAACTGGACCACCGATCTCCCCGAAGAGTTTGAAAAACGAAGAGGGTATCCGCTGCCGCCCTATCTTCCGCTGCTTTTCTCGGAGATAACGGTTGATCCGGAATTTTCCGGCGTGGTCGAACGGGCCCGGTATGATTACAGCCTGACCCTGGCGGAATTGTTCAGGGAACGGTTCATTGAAGTTTTTAATGACTGGTGTCATGGCCAGAATGTGTTAAGCCGCTATCAGGCTTATGGACACCCCTGGCTGTACACCGATTTGGTGGTAGGGAATATGATCCCGGATATTCCCGAAGGCGATCAATGGTTGTTTAACCCGGGCTGGTCCAGTTCCAGGATCGACGACATCCGGTATGCCATCTGGAACAAATATGCTTCGAGCGGCGGCCATCTGGCGCAGAAACCCATCATCAGCAGTGAAGCAATGACCAATACAAGCGGCGTATTCAAGGCTACCCTGAAATATATGAAACAGGCCGCTGATCTGAATTTCCTGGCCGGGATCAATCACCTGGTGCTGCATGGGTTTAATTATTCCCCGCCTGAAATCGGTTTCCCGGGGTGGGTACAGTACGGCACCTACTTCAATGAGAACAATCCCTGGTGGCCCTATGTGTCAAATTTCATGGATTATGCAAGCCGTATTTCCGCCATTCTTCAAAAGTGCGAACCGGTCTCCCAGGTTGCCATCCTGGGACCCACCCCAGATGTCTGGCGGAAAAATGGGCTCGACAGGAATCCTTTCAATACCGAACCCTGGTACCTGCATTCCTTATGGCAGGCATTCAGCAGCCAGGGCATTTCCGTGGATTACATCAATGGTGAGGTCTTTACCGGGTCTACCTTTCAGAATAAGAACTTTGGTTATGGCAAAATGTCTTACCAGGCCCTGGTGGTCGTTAATGCCGTATCGATGGAAATGCCTGTGGCGAGAAGCATCCTTCAGTATGTGGAAACCGGGGGAAGGGTGATCTTTATTGCAGGTTTGCCTACGGTAAGTCCGGGGATGGATAGTTACCGGGAATTTAATGAACTGGTAAAATCATCCATAGAAGATGCCATAGCGGCCGGCGCCCAGGTAGAGGAACCACCGGATGAATCATTTCAGGGCGACCTGGACCGGCTGGCCCTGTGGGCCGGGGATTTTCTTGAAAAATATCAATTGAAACCGGGGTTCCGGATCTCGCGTCCCAACGGACATCTGATGACTGCCCAGTTCAGCCATAACCGGCATCCGGTCGTTTTCATCAGCAATGTTCATCAATCGAACACTTTGGAGGCAGGCATAGTCTTTCCGGAAAACAAGGCCAGTTTCTGGCAATGGGATACGGAAACCATGAACAGGAAACATCTGATCCCGGAAAAAAACGGCACCTTCCAACTTAAACTTAAACCCCTCGAATCAATCCTGATCATAGGGGATCATGCTCTCGCTAAACAAAGGGAACCCCGGCCGGAGATCCGCGGCAGGGAATGGTCAGTCGATGGGGTGTGGGAAATAGAGTGTATCCATAAAATAACGGGCGAAAACCTGACAAAAAGACTGGACCGTCTCGTGGATCTCTCAACCCTGCCGGACCTGCAGGATTTTTCGGGAACCGTGATCTACAGGAAATCATTCGACCTGGAAGATCCGGATTATGCTGAACTTGAGCTGGGCAGCATCCATGATCTTGCCGAGGTGGTGATCAACGGGAAAACCATCGGTGTTGACTGGTATGGGAATAAAACATTTTCATTGAACGGTTCTCTCATCAGGGGCAACAACGAACTGGAGATCAGGGTGGTGAATACCCTGCTCAATTATTGTATCTCCAGGAGAAATGATCCCGGAATTGCTTACTGGCTGGACCGCTACCGGGAAAAGCCGGAGATTGCCCCCACCGGGCTGATGGGACCGGTAAAATTCTCAGGATAGCCCGGGAATGGCTATCTGCAGCTCCAGAATAAACTGATCAGGTAGAATACGCTGAATATCTCAAGCCTTCCAAGAAACATGTTGATCGTCAGCACAAATTTTCCAAAGGCAGGAAGGTTATTGAAATTGCCATGCGAACTAACACCATTGAATCCGGGACCTACATTTCCGAGGGTCGCGGCAGACCCGGAAAATGCCGTCAACAAGTCGACGTCCATCATGGAAAGTAAAAATGTACTGATAAGTATGATCAGCAGATAAAGAATAATGAATGTCATTACCTGATCAAGAGTAGCTTCATCAATAATATTTTTCCCCGATTTGACCGGTATCACCGCATTTGGATGCTGCAGTTTTTTCATATGACGCCGCAATTGTTTCCTGAATGCCTGAATCTTCACGTTCAAGTGCTTCAATCATTTCTTCAGTCGCTTTGATACTTTTATAATTTTCTTCAAGAATCAACTCGACCGAAGTTCTCATGATGTATATCTCATAAATTGACAGGATTCCGGAAATGACCAGCATCATGGCCAGAATCATGAATCCGGAAAAAATTTTCAACCCGATTCCAGGATTTCTCATCATTAAGGTAATTTATATATCAATTATTACGCGTTTTTTCAGGGTGATTTTATCGGATCAATTTGGCATAAAATTACAGCGAGTTTCCATGATCATTGCGGATTTTATGGTTCCTGCCGGGTTTCCAATAGCTGACATGATGTCGAAATTTCCAGTCAAACTTACATTAATTCAAATGCGATTCATAAAATACCCGTTATAAATACTGCTGAAACCGGGCAAATGGTTAAATTTATCCTCCTGTTCAAAACTCTAATTTTTTTCATCATGAGATCATTTATACTTACCATCATTTTTGTGTCATGTATTGTATCAACGAACTTCGGGCAGAAATTCCCTGAGATATCGTCCTCCGAAAGGATCCGGATGCTACAGCCGCCTGATGGTTCCGTCCGCATGGTGCTCGACACGGATACCTGGAATGAGATAGACGACCAGTTTGCCCTGGTGTATGCCCTGATATCCCCTGAAAAATTAAAGGTGGAGGCTGTATATGCCGCCCCTTTTCACAATAAACGTTCGTCGGGTCCGGGAGAGGGAATGGAAAAAAGTTATGAGGAGATCCTGCGGGTCCTGGAAAAACTGAACCGGTCGCCGGAGGGTTTTGCTTTCCGCGGCAGCACCGCATTCATACAGGATGTTGCCAAACCGGAATCGAGCCCTGCCGTTCAGGATCTTATCCGGCGGGCGAAAGCCAGTTCACCCAGTGATCCCCTGTATGTAGTGGCAGTCGGAGCGGTTTCCAATGTAGCGAATGCCATCCTGCTGGATCCTGCCATCATTAAAAATATCGTGGTGGTCTGGCTTGGCGGAAACGGGCACAACTGGCCACATCAGCGGGAATTCAACTATTTCCAGGATCTGAATGCTTCCCGGACCATTTTCGACAGTGGCGTGCCGTTCGTACAGTTGCCCTGCACACCGGTCGTTACACATCTGGCAACCACCGTTCCCGAGATGGAAGAATATGTAGGCGGGCGGGGGCCCATCGGGGATTATCTCCTTCAAATTTTCAAGGAATACCACGAAGATCATTTTGCCTGGTCCAAAGTTTTATGGGATATGGCCGCGGTGGCTTATGTGATCAATCCGGCTTGGACGCCTTCCAACCTGGTGCACAGCCCGATCGTGACGGACCAGTATACCTTCAGTTTTGATGAATCGCGGCATTTTATCAGGATGGTTTATTATGTACGGCGGGATGATATTTTCCGGGATTTTTTTATCAAGCTCGGAAAATAGTCTAAAACCACGAAGAACTGGTAAGGCAGGGAATCACGGAGCCACGATGATTTTTATGAGGGCAGTGATGATCAACCGCTGATCCTGATGCGTAACATCCACGTCAGGTACGGGGGATGGTGATTGTGTCAATACATGTTTTGAGAAAATTAACCCCGACGATTCATAAATTATTTCTTTAAATTTATGAATCTTCCGGGTTAAGCCGGGAGGTATAGCATTTTGAAGGCTGATGTTTTTGAAAAATTAATGAATGTTGCAGGTTAACGCCGGGGTCCCGCGGGTCCAATATTTAGGCCAACATCATGTCCTACC